>CAJUKF010000010.1 GCA_910587355.1 uncultured Muribaculaceae bacterium | reverse complement strand
GATAACACTATGCTCCGACATCATCGCTCACCAACCGGAAAAATCCGCTGACCCATAATAACAAGGAGGGCACTTTATGTGTCCTCCTTGTTTTGGTACCCCGGAGCAGAATCGAACTGCTATCTAAGGTTTAGGAAACCCCTATTCTATCCGTTGAACTACCAGGGCGGTTGTCTGTTGAGAGCGATATTAAAAAAGAATGAGAAATAAAATCCGAAGATTTACATTTCTCATTCTCCTCTCTCCTCTGCGGTGCCGACGGGACTCGAACCCGCGACCTCCGGCGTGACAGGCCGGCATTCTAACCAGCTGAACTACAGCACCTCACTTTCTCGTGATACTCTCGGCATTGCTGCTTTTGAGCGGAGAGGCATCAGCTTTTTTGCTTTTGCGATGCAAAGTTACGCGCATTTTTTTTACCCACCAAATATTTTGACGAAAAAATTTGGTTTTTGTGCAAAATATACCTTTTGGGAGAGTTTTTTAGTTTAAAAGTCTTTTAAAAATCCCCTTATTCTATCATCGCACGAAGTACGTCGAGACTTTTAAGTGAATCAAGAGAGCTTAGGTGAATTGAAAAATATCTGAGAATTATATCGAGAGCATTTTTACGGGTGCTTCTGTCAAACGGCAGCCGGTATGCACGGTCGTATCCGAATCGGCCTATTATACGCACCATATTTGCGGCACGGCCTTCAAGAAAGTCGCTGTGTAACGGAGCTGTGCCCCTGAAACGTGCTTCGCGAAGGTCGAATATATCACCGCCGGTCTCCAGGTTCGGTTCAATGCCCGTGAAATGAGCAAGACGGTAGAGGAATATTATGTGGAAATTAGCCACGGCCCGCATGTCTTCAATCAGAGACAGCGCTTGTGCCGAGCCGAACAGGAAATCACTCAGATGTCTGTCTGCGTCGGCACGCCTGAGCAGGAGGTCGAGGAATTCGCCGAGAAACATACCGGTCATGCCTTTGGCGGGACTGCGGTCGACAACTGCGGTTACGTCAGCGGCTGTAAGTTCCTTTACGGAATATATGTCCCGCCCCGGCCGCAAGTCGCATTGACAGTCGAAAAGCATCATGGGAGCCGTTATGGCGCGCCTCCTGCGGGCCTCGCGTGAGGCACCCGCAGGTATGGCGAATGTAAGGCGTCCACGGCTACGTTCCCACACCGACAGCAGGCTCTTGCTGTCGCTTATCCGTGTGGTGCGCAGGGCTATACATTCAAGGGGTTCGTACATATCGAATGTAAAGTTACGAATTTTTTGCCAAACCAATCTATTTAACTAATATTAAGCAACTGCGCGCTTGCCTAATCCAAAAAAGTGCCTACCTTTGCCTGCGTTAAGACAACGATGTTTTATTGGGGACTCGACCATTAAAAAGTTGAGTTTCTATTTTTTATTATGTTATTAAAATTGTAAGAAACTATGGCAATCACCTATATGACAAAAGAAGGCTATGACCGCAAACTCGAGGAAATAGCCTATCTCGAGACAATCAAGCGCCCTGAAATCAGCCGCGCAATAGCCGAGGCACGAGATAAAGGCGACCTCTCTGAAAACTCCGAATATGATGCCGCTAAGGAAGCTCAGGGTATGCTTGAAATGAAAATAGCCCAGCTTAAAGACCTTGTGGCAAATGCACGCATCATCGACGAGAGCCGCCTCTCTACCGACGAAGTGCAGATGCTCAACCGTGTGCGCATCCGCAATGTCGCCACCGGCCGCGAAGACGAGTACACTATCGTGGCAGACAGCGAGGCCGACATGAAGTCGAAGCGCATCGCAGTATCAACTCCTATTGCCCATGGCCTCCTCGGACACAAGAAAGGCGAGATTGTTGAAATCACAATTCCTGCAGGAAAGGTAAAATTCGAAATTCTTGAAATCGGTATTTAATTTCACATTGCCATGCCTTCCATTTTCTCACGAATCATTGCCGGCGAAATACCATCATATAAGGTAGCCGAAGACGAGCGTCACTACGCGTTCCTTGATATCAACCCCATGGCTGAAGGTCACACACTTGTCGTGCCCAAACATGAAGTCGACTATATATTCAGTCTCAGCGCCGAAGAATATGCCGCTCTTCAGCTTTTTGCAAAGCGTGTCGCCGCAGCTGTAGAGAAAGCCGTGCCCTGCAAGCGTATCGCTACGGCAGTCATAGGCCTCGAAGTGCCTCATGCTCATATTCATCTTGTGCCTATCAATAAGGAAGCCGACATGGATTTCCGTGCGCCCAAGCTGCAGCTTTCGCCTGAGCGCATGGCAGAAATAGCAGAGGCAATAGCATCAAAATTCGAATAATGATGAAGACTGTCAAATTACTTCCCTGCGCCTTGCTGGCCGGAGTCTCTCTTTTTGTAGCATGCAGCAGCCACAGTGGCTGGAGCCTTAAAGGAAATGTTGAGGGGGCCGAGCCCGGCACCAGACTCGCTGTAGAAGCCTGCAACGCCGGCAACTGGTATGTGCTCGATTCTGTGGCTGTGGGTAAAAACGGTTCGTTTGATTATCATGCGGCCGAGCCGGCTCAATGGGCCGAAATCATGCGTGTCACACTTCCCGGAAAAGGCAGTGTATATTTTCCTGTGCAGGGCTCTGATTGCCTGACACTCTCTGCCTCCGCCGACGGATTTGCTACAGGCGCGCGCATGTCGGGCACGGCTATGGCAGGAGCTATAGCGGCTGTCGACAGCATCGTGGCCTCCACAGACAATCTTGACGATTTGCGCCGCTCGCTCAGCGGCATCATCGTATCGGACACTACAGGTATCATTGCCTATTACACAATAGGCAAATCGGTGGGCAACCAGTTGATTTTCGACCCTCAGGAGAGCTTCGGCAACCGTATTTACGGTGCTGCCGCACAGGTCTATGACCATTACAAGCCCGAAGACCCTCACGGTCAGGTGCTCAAAGCTGCGTTCTTCGCCGGCCGTCAGTCCCTCGGCAAATCCGTGCCTCAGCAGCAGACTATCGAGCTGCCGGCACAGGGCTTTATCGACATCGTCCGCTACGATGCCAAGGGCGCCGAGCACAAAATTTCCGACCTCGTACAGCCCGGCAAAGTAGTGCTTGTCAGCTTCACCGGCTACGACCAGGATTTTTCGCCTGCATATAATAAAATTCTCAACGACCTTTACTCGCTTTATCATTCAAAAGGTCTCGAAATATATCAGATAGCTTTTGATGAAAGCGAGGTGGAGTGGAAAGAAGCTTCGCGCAATCTTCCCTGGACCGCCGTATGGAATTCTCCTCAGGACGGCACAGAGGCTCTGATTGCCTATAATGTGGGTGCTTTGCCCATGACATTCATTATCGGCAAGACGGGCGAAATCGAGCAGCGCGTCGTTGACCCCTCCCAGCTCCCGGCAGCCGTAGGCAAACTTTTCTGATAAAAAACATATACCATGAAAACAACCTCTTATGCCGCCCTGGCGCTCGTCTGTGCGCTCGGAGCAGCCGGCTGCACATCCCGGAAGCCGGCCGATGTTACCCCCGATGTGCACTGGCAGGGTGTCAATCTGCCTGCCGATTCCACAGGCACTCGTCATTACCGCTCCACTTTCACTGTCACCGGTGACCTTCGTGGAGTGACCCGTCTGGCGTTCAACCAGTTCAAGCGAAAAATGGAGGTTGTCAATCCTGCCGACACTCTCGTTGAGCTCCTCCCGGGATATTTTGCAATCGGTTCCACCCGCTTTGACAATGCCACCGGCACTGATACGATTGTGTTCGACTTGCTTGTAAACGGCAGTTTGGCCGGTGTGTCGCATACTCCTACGGCAGCACATCTCGTAAAGGCTGACGGCTCGACGATAGCGGTGAATTTCTCGCGCAAGCCGCTGTCCGACTGCGAGGGTAGCTACGAGACCATGCCTTCAGGAGAGGAAATATATGCCTTCAACGAAAGCATACGCCCCGATTCCGCGCGCGGTGTCTACGACATTATACCATCATTCAAGCAGGTGTCGCTCACCGGCGGTACGAGCACCGTCAATCTCGCCGATGTCAAATATGAAGAGCCTGCCGACGCAAACGCCGACAATATCTACACCATCACCGTCGCCGGTGATAAGATGACCGTCCGGGCTCCCCGCTCCATGTGGGCCGCCCTCAGGGCGCGCATCGCCCATAACTTCGGCAACGGCACTGTCGAATTACCCGACGTAATAATTAACGATGGCCCCTCGATGCCATATCGAGGCATTATGGTCGATATTGTCCGCAATTACCGTACGCCCGAGGAAGTGAATAAAATCGTTGACCTCATGTCAGTGTACGGGCTCAACAAACTGCACTTCCACGTGGCGGACGACGAAGGCTGGCGTGTGGAGATTCCGGCTCTGCCCGAGCTGACGGATGTTTCGTCGCGTCGCGGATATCCCCTTACTGATACCGACAGCTATCTGCCGCAGATGTATTTTGGCGATGGTGACCCCCTTTCTTCATCAAACAGCGGCAACGGCTACTTCTCTGTGGAAGATTATATAGCTCTTGTGCGCCATGCTAATGAACTCGGCATTGAAGTCATTCCCGAAATTGAATCGCCCGGACATGCCCGGGCCGCAGTGCATGCAATGAACATCCGTGCCGCTGCCGGACACCCGGAGTGGCTCCTGCGCGAACCCGGTGATACATCGGTCTATACATCCGCGCAGGCCCTTCATGACAATGTAATGAATCCGGCTCTCGAAGGCCCGTATATGCTGATTGATACCGTAGCCGACGCGCTTGCCGAAATGCACCGTCGTGCCGGGGTCCCTCTGCGTGTGATTCACATTGGTGGCGATGAGGTGCCGTCGGGTGCCTGGAGCGGCAGTAATGCCGTGAAAGAACTTATGGCACGCGAGAATCTTGCCAGTGAGAGTGAGGTACACGATTATTTCGTGCGTCGCGTGAATGATATTCTTGCCAAAAAAGGCATTAAGATGTCGGGCTGGCAGGAAATAGCGCTCGACCGTCCCGTGGAATTCAATAAGGAAGTCATTCCAAATACATACTCTGTCAATTGCTGGACTCAGCACGGCGGTCGTGAAGACAATGTGCTCTCGCGTGTGGCCCGTGCCGGGTTCCCTTCGGTGCTCAGCAATGTCGATTATCTTTACTTCGACCAGGCTTATTCACCTCATCCCGATGAACCGGGTCTCAGCTGGGGCGGTTATACCGATGAGTTCACGGCACTTCATGCTTATCCGGCCCGTCTGTGCGGAAAAGGACTCGAGAATGTGATAGGACTTTCGGCGCAACTGTTCGCAGAGACTTTCGGTACGGATGCCGACCTTGAGCGCATGCTTGTGCCTAAGATTCTCGGTCTTGCCGAGCGCGCATGGAATCCCGACAGCACATATACCGACCGTGCTTTCAATGCCGTCCTGACTGATGAAATTCCCAAATGGGAGGCTGCCGGATTTGCCTATCATGTTCGTCAGCCCGGCATACACCGTGTCGACCCCACACATTTTACCGTCAATTCGCCCTATGCCGGTAATGTGGTGATACGTTATACCCTCGACGGAACTCGTCCCGATGAAAATTCACCCGTGGCAAAGCCCGGTGAACCGGTCGCTTTTGGCGATGCTTCACAAATCAAGGCTATCCTCTGGCTCAACTCTCATCCTTCTCACGTTACAATCCTTAAACTGAAATAAATAAGACATACTCACCCAAGAGCCGCTGCCCATATCTGTACAGCGGCTTTTGTTTTATAGCAAAAAATATTTGTCGCCTTCTAATTGTGAAATTTGCGAAAATCATGCATATTTCGCAGAGAAAAATGCAGTTGTTGCGTTTTTATTGCTATCTTTGCCGAAAAGCAACGGATTACCATGATACAGGAAATAAGAATTAAGAACTTCTTATCTTTCAAAGATGAGGTGTGCTTCAATTTTACCGCTTCAAACGATAGATTTGCAGAAGACACTCAGGTTGTTGAAATCAATGAGAATACACGTCTTCTGCGTTTTGCTGTCATATATGGATACAATGCGTCTGGAAAATCCAATTTGTTGCGTACGCTTGATTTTCTGTCATATTTTTGGGTTACAAAGCGTGACAATCTGGAAGCAAAGACAAGTGTCATTCCGTTTAAACTCGACAGGGTATCGGAGACTCAGCCCTCCTGTTTTGAACTGATATTCTTTGTCGATGATACAAAATACTGCTATCAGCTGGAACTCGACCAATATCAGGTATATTTGGAAAAATTGTCATATTACAAGACTACCCAGCCAATCATGCTGTTTGAACGGACGCTGAAAGATGACCGGTCGGAGATTCTGTTTAACTCCAAAGCCGAAAAAATCAGCGCCGCAGCTAAAGAAATGATTAGCGTGAACTGTCTGAAGAACACATCCTTCTTTGTGGCCCGCAATCAGGTGAATGTGAGTCTTCCTCTTATTGATGCTGCAAAAGACTGGCTCCGCCATCATCTTATGCGCACCATATTTCCGAATATGAAACTTACGTTGTTTGCACAAAAGCAAATAGCGGAGAAAAAGAAACTGGCAGATTACATAGTGCAGTTTCTTCATCAGGCGGATTTCAATGTGACGGATATTTCTACAAATGTCATCTCCAGCCCACTTTCTGATGAGGCTTTAAAGCTTTTGTTTGAAATTGAAGAGCGTGGAAATAACCTGGATGCGACTGACAGCGAACTGGAACATGACAGAAAACAACGCACAGTAAAACGGTTTGAAACGACCTTTGAACATACGGTAGAGAACGAAAACGGAACAGAAACCTACCGCTTGGACAAAAAATATGAATCTACCGGTACAATGCGCACTTTTGGCATAGAGGCAGCCATATATGAGGCCCTCAGCCGAAATGCCGTATTGTGTATTGACGAGTTGGAAACATCGCTGCATCCGATGCTGTTGGAAAAAATTCTGTTTGAATATCTGAAAGCTGATTCGAGGTCTCAGCTGATTGTAACGACTCACAACGACGGACTGCTGGATTTGTTGGATGACTTGATTCGCAAGGATTCTGTGTGGTTTACGGAAAAGCAGAAGTCAGGTGTGACCGAACTGTATAAGCTGACGGACTTCCGTGGAGTCAATCGCCTTTCGTCAATAAGAGAAGCGTATAGAAACAAGCGGTTCGGCGCTACTATGAAATAACCTCATGGCACGGAGGAAAATAGCAGATGTTGTTGAGAAGCGGCCCTATTTCGAGGCCGCTCCGGTTGATTCGTCCGTAACTGAAGAAGGTACCCGGGATATGGGTGTGCAATATCCCTTTTTGATTTGTGGAGGACGCAACACGGAGCGTTATTATTTCACTCATATCAACGACACGACAAATTATAAATTTAACATCCGTCCAAAATATTTCGGTGACGAAGCGAATTATACAGAAGCTTTTCCTCCGAGAATAAGAGAGATATTGAAAGTCAATAATGACGCAAAGATTTTTTGTGTTTTTGACTGGGATACCATATATGGCCAGGAGGTTAATCTGAATAAACATAAGGCTTTTGAGAGGTTGTTCGAGGCAGAGATATCGAATGGTATGGTTGTCGTCTGTCCCAGTATGCCAAGCATAGAGTATTGGTTTCTGCTTCACTTTGCAGATGATGACAGATTCTATAAGAGCTATGGCTCTATAGCCGGAGTATTGGCTCCTCACCTGAAACCATATTTTGTCGACCCGTCAAAGCCGTTTAAGAAGTTGCTTAAAAGCGAGAAGCATCTGAAGGATGCCACATGGGTAATGAATCTTTGTGCTGCCGGAAAACTGGATTTGGCTATACAGCGGGCAGAGAAAAATATTAAAGCGGCAATTGCTTCAGACGAATTGGACAGACATGCGTACTCTTATGTATATAAGGTGTTTAAAGAGAGATAGGCGCGGATTAGCTTTGGCCGCCCGGTAAGCGCGTGGCCCCGTTTTATAATTTAATCATGCGCAGGGCCTTGCGCCAGTATGTCTTGATGCGTAGCAGAAGTGGCGATACCTGCGAGGAAATATCGCTCGAGAGGGGGTCGGTGAACGATGTGAGGACCGGGGCCTCGCCGAATTGCTCGGGATAAATCATCACAAGGTTATTGCGTGAATAATAACGCTGCAGGAAGTTGGGAAGCTCCGACATTTCGGCGTGATACGACACTGACTGCGGACGTGCGCCGATGACAACGAACAAATCATCGTCGAGCACCCGGTTGCTCATCAGTATGAAGTCATCCCAGCCTTCGGTGGTGCGGAACTCGCAGCGTATGCCGTAGTTCTCGGTGTAAATCACACCGCGAATCAGCGGCTGTACTTCGGCACGGCAGCAGAAAATGACGCGGCATCCAATCTGACGTGTGAGACGCGACACGGCGCGCACCCAGCGGCTGAAGCCGGTTTCGTACTGGGCTCCCTCGGGTATCCATACCACAACACGGGTGATAGTGTTCACCGGTATGAAGCAGCGCACTATCATCACCATCTTGTTGGTTGAGCGCAGCAGCTGTTCGGTCTTGCTTCCGAAGAACGAATCAATCACCGTGCTGCGGCGGTGCATGCCGAGTATTACTTCGGTTATGTCGCGTTCCTCTATGGCGTTGAGCACGCCCGTGACAGTGTTGAGGTCATAGCGGTCGAGGGTGCTCATGTTTATGTCGGCAGCTGCGGCTGCTTTACGGGCCGTGTCGAGCGAGTTGCGCGATAGTTGTTTTGAAGCCGCGTTGTTGTCGTTGCGCACGTGCAGAGCATAGAATTCGTGCTTCCCCCGGGTATTGCGCATCAGCAGTGCGAGTTCCACTACCGACGGTGCAAGTATGGGATTGCTTACCGCTATGAGCGTGTTGTTGGTGCGTATATGCTTGAGTGCATTGTCGTTCCCTTCCTCTTCAACCATTTTCACCTTGAGCTTCGATGCTGATGCCGATGTGATGATAGGAGCCATTGCGCAAGTGACGAGAATCACGGCGATTGTGCTGTTGAGGATTCGTTCGTCGAACATATCCAGACGGTAGCCGACAGACACCACCGCCAGAGCCACTGCCGTATGTGCGGCTGTGAGGCCGAACATCACATTGCGGCTGTACGAATCGAGACGGTAGATTTTTTGCGCCATATATGCCGGAAGCCATTTGCCTGCGAGGGCTACCGCAAGCATCACGGCAGCTATGACGAGCGTGTCGCGGTCACCGAACACACGTACGTTAATCATCATGCCCACGCTGATAAGGAAGTAGGGAATGAAGAGCGCATTGCCGACAAATTCGATTGACGACATCAGCGGCGAGCCCATGGGTATGTAGCGGTTGAGGAGGAGGCCCGCGAAAAATGCACCGAGCACGGGCTCAAGTCCTATTGCCTGGGCCGAGCAGGCGGCAAGGAAGACAAGCGAGAGCACGAATACGTATTGGTTTACCTTGTCATTGTTTTTCTTGAAGAAATAACGTGTGATGCGTGGGTATAGGTAGAGCAGTAGCACCACCCATACGGCCAGCCGGCCCATGAGCATCGCGATTGCCGTGATGTTGAAGTATCCCTCCTGCCGTATGCTCACTGTCGCGGCCAGTACAAGAAGGGCTCCGATTACTGCTATGATGGTGCCTACAATAGCTATCAGCACCGCCGGGGCCTTGGTGATGCCGAAACGCGCCGCTACCGGATAGGACAGCAGGGTGTGTGAGGCATACATGGCGCCAAGAAGCATCGAGGTCGTCCAGTCGAGCCGGAGAATACAGACACTTGTGAAGATGCCTAAAAAGAGTGGAATAAGCAGCGTAAGGACCCCGAATACGAGGCCCTTGCGCAGATTGAGCCGCAAGTGGTACATGTCGATTTCAAGCCCGGCGAGGAACATGAGGTAGAGAAGTCCTACCTGGCCGAAAATCGCGAATGACGAATCGTTGTCAAGTACGTTGAAGCCGTACGGCCCGATAATCACTCCCGCCACAATCATGCCTATGATATGCGGTATCTTCAGCTTGTTGAGCAGAACGGGCGCCAGCAGGATAATGGCCAGTACGATAAAGAATATCTGTACCGGCTCAGTTATCAGGGCTTGGGCGAGAGGTATCATCGGCACGGTTTATTTGCGGTGCGCGATGATATAGAGGGCTATCTGCACTGCATTGAGGGCGGCGCCTTTACGGATTTGGTCGGCGACCGTCCAGAATGTGATTCCCTTGGGATTTGCGAGGTCTTTGCGCACGCGACCCACATATACGGGGTCCGACCCGGCTTTGTCGAGCGGCTGCGGATAACCTAAGGCTTCGGTTTTGTCCATGAGCACCACGCCCGTGGCATGACCGAATGCTTCGCGCACTTCATCGAGGCTAAGTTCTCGCTCGGTCTCGGCCCAGATTGCCTCGCTGTGCGCGCGCATCACAGGCACACGTACGCAGGTGGCGCTTACTTCGAGTTCGGGTGCGTGCATTATTTTCTTGGTCTCGCAGTGCATTTTCATTTCTTCCTTGGTGTAACCGTTGTCGGTGAACACATCGATATGCGGAATGAGGTTGAAAGCGAGCTGGCTTACGAATTTCTTTACGGTAGGCTCCTCTCCGTTGACAATCTGACGTGTCTGAAGAGCGAGTTCTTCCATGCCGGTGGCTCCGGCACCGCTTGCTGCCTGATAAGTGGCCACATGCACACGGCGGATGGGGCTGAGGTCGTTTATGGGTTTGAGGGCCACGACCATCTGTATGGTAGTACAGTTGGGATTGGCGATAATGCCGCGGGGAGCGTTGAATGCGTCGTCACCGTTTACCTCCGGCACGACCAGAGGCACGTCGTCGTCCATGCGGAATGCGCTTGAGTTGTCAATCATTATCGCGCCGCGGGCCGTGATTGTGTCGGCGTACTGGCGCGATGCAGATGCTCCGGCGGATACGAAAGCAAAATCGATGTCCTGGAAGTCTTCGGGGTTGGCGGTAAGAAGTCGTACCGGTTCGGTCTCAGTGCCGCGGAATGTGTAAGTGCGTCCGGCGCTGCGCTGTGAACCGAAAAGCCGGAGGTTGTCAATGGTGATTGGTGCGTTTTCAAGTACGCGTAAAAACTCTTGTCCTACGGCGCCCGACGCGCCGACAATAGCAATGTTCATTTTTCTCTGGAGTATGTCTCTAAAATTCAGTATGGACAACAGGGTCTGTTTTCGCCCGCAAAATTACGAAATTTCAGTCTAATTCTTGCAATTCATGCTTCTCTTTATCAAATTTTCGCCGATTCCGGTATTTCGCGTTGCCCAAAAGAGGCTTTTACGGTATTTTTTCGTAACTTTGCACCTATGCCAAAAGGAAAAATATATTTATTGCCGTCAAATCTTACTCCTGGTGGAAATCCAGCCGAGGTGTTGCCGCTCAGGAATATTCAGCTTCTCAGCACGATACGCTATTTCGTGGTTGAAGAGCTGCGTACGGCACGCCGTTTCCTCAAGGCTTGTGACAAGAGCATAGACATAGATTCCCTTCATTTCGAGGTGCTCAACGAGCATACCGCTCCCGAGCAGGTGACGCGGATGCTGGCTCCTGCGCTCGAAGGAAACAATATCGGCGTAATAAGTGAGGCAGGATGTCCGGCGGTCGCTGACCCCGGTGCCGACCTTGTCGCTGCGGCGCAGGCCGCCGATGTGCAGGTGGTGCCGCTTGTGGGGCCCTCGAGTATCATTATGTCACTGATGGCCTCTGGCTTCAACGGCCAGAGTTTTGCGTTCCTCGGCTATCTGCCGATAGATGCCAGGGCTCGTGCGGCTGCTTTCCGTCAGCTGACACGTGATATCGCTGTGCGGCATCAGACCCAGATTTTTATCGAGACGCCTTACCGCAACAACCGTCTGATTGCCGAACTGGCAACCTCTCTTCCTCCGAATCTTAAGTTATGCGTGGCCTGCGATATTACGGGGCCGGATGAACATATTATTACACGTCCGCTGGCGTGGTGGCGGAGTCAGAGATATGATTACGCCAAACGCCCGGCCATATTCCTCCTGTATTCCTGATTATGAGCCGCAGACGTCAGAAACGGAATCAGGAAGCTTTCTGGAGAAATCATCCGGGACTTTTCGATGTGGCTGCAGACAGCGACGGGGGCGAGTTGCTGCCCATGAGCGAAAGTGCTCTCGAGGCTCCCGAAAGGGTATGTTTCATGTCATTCGGCAGCGGCAGCAGCGGCAATTGCGCGTATATCGGCACCCCTTCGTGTGGTCTGCTCATAGATGCCGGTGTTGACAACAACTATGTAATCGAGCAGCTGAAGGCCAACAGCATAAATCCCGAGAGTATCGTAGGAATACTTCTTACGCACGACCACAGCGACCATGTGCGCTTTGCATATGCCATTCTGCGCCGATACAGGCAGATGCGTATTTTTGCTACTGCAAAGGCTTTCAACGGTCTGCTTCGGCGCCACAGCATCTCGCGCCGGATTAAGGACTATCATACTCCCATTTTCAAGGAATTTCCTTTTCAGGCCGGAATTTTCACCGTCACCGCTTTCGAGACCAGTCACGACGGCACAGATAACGCCGGTTTCTGCATAGAGGGAGGCGGTACAACTTTTGTGGTCACGACGGATACCGGTACAATCACGTCACGTGCCGACGAATACATGCGTCGCACGCACAATCTGATGATAGAGAGTAATTACGATGCGGAGATGCTGCGCAACGGACGCTATCCCGTCCATCTTAAGGCGCGTATAGCCTCCACTATCGGACATCTCGACAATGCCGACACGGCACGTTATCTCGCCGCTATAGCCCGCTCTGCCGGGCTTAAACGGGTGTTTCTGTGTCATCTCAGCCAGGACAACAATACTCCGCAGATTGCACTCGCCACAGTGCGCAATGCGCTTGAGTCTGTCGGTATAGGGGTTACGGGCGAAGATGCTGTCGCCGACAGCCGTTTGCGCCTGTCGGTGCTCCCTCGCAGCGAGGCTACTTCGCTTATAGTGCTTGATTGAGTCTCACGTTATTTTCAGCAGCATCGCATCAAAGTTTTCGCGGTCTACGGCGCGGCTGCGAAGCCTGTTGCGGTAAGTATAGATTGTATTGAGCGAGAGGTTGAGCGCACCCGCGATTCGTGTTGAGTCACTGACCCCGAGGCGTATGAAAGCTGCGATGCGCAGTTCGGGTGTCAGGCGGTCGCCTGCCTGCAGTTTCAGTTGCTTGTCGGGTTGCAGCAGAGTGTTGAGCTTGTCGATGAAATCGGGGAATGTTTTCAGAAACTCGCTGTCGAAAACCTGAAAATATCTGCTGTGCATCCGGCTCTGATATTTCCCTGTCTCGATTTCGTCAAAAAGGCTTTTGGATTGTCCTGCTTTTAATTTGCGTAATACAAAGAGATTGTATTCGCGCAGTTGTTCGGCCGACAGAAACATAAGTTCTATAAGGTTGTCTGTCACAAGATGCGAGTCGTGTTCTGCAGTCTCAATACCTTTCCACGCTTTCTGAAGTTCCGTTTCTTTTTTTTGCAGTTTTTTTTGCTCGCGTATTATCACTATAATGGCTGCAATCAATAAAGTCATCAGTCCGGTAGAGATGATTGAGAGATTTATCGACCTTTTTCTTGATTTGTTGAATTGGTCCATCCATAGGTCATTGCGCTTATAATGGCGGTAAACTCTCAGATATGAATGTTCCTCCGTCGATAGCGCGAGGTTATAACATCTGTCGGCAAGAGAGTCGTATCCGCTGGTTTTCAGTTCTCCGGCAAGTGCGATTAGTGCGTCGGGACGTATAATGCCGCGGTTGAGCGTCTTTATTGCACGTTGCATTAGAAAGCGCATGTATGCCTGGTAGTATTCGGGCTTATCCTTATAGTATTGGGCGATGTGCAGCATCGCATTGTCGGCAAGCTCGCTGTGCTTCTCGAGGCCCGGCAGTGCGCTGATAAAGTTTGCTGCCGCCATATTCGGGTCATCGTTCAGAAGATAGGCCAGCGCATCGAGATACTGGGTGATGCTTGACGATGGGGGATAGTACATTCTGAGTGAATCAATGGCCATGCGCGTTTTTAGTCTGTATGCACGTTTTAGCGGTCCCTGAGGATACAGCTGGTATGATGTATGATAAATCTGGCTGCCGGCGAGCCAGTGCGCACGTTTTATATCTTCTTTCATGCCGGCAGTGCTGATGTTTTCAAACCACTCGATGGCTTCTTTTGTAACGCCTATTGCCGGCAGGAGCGACTGATATTTGTATTGATATATTGTTACGGTGTCCCGCATGCCGTTTCTGCGCGCTTCGAGCAGAGCAAGACGGTAATATTGAGAGGCTGAGTCAAGGTCGGTGAGCATGTAGCAGTCGGCAATGGAGCCGGCGCTTTCTATTTTTACGCGGCCGGCTGTATTATAGTACCGTGCCTTAAGACCTTTGAGATATTTCTCTCTCGCTTCGACATGTGAATCAATGTTATCGAGCAGTTCTGTAAGGCTGTCGGTAAGCTCTTTGTTATGAATATCGAGCTTTGCCGATATGGCAGGGGCGCACAGCAGAATTATTGTAAGAGATATAATGTGACGGAGTCTTTTCATAGCTTTTGTGTCATATATACGACATTGCAAAGATACTACAATCCTCTATATAAACAAAATTCATTTATATTTCGCATCACAAACCGGGGGGGTATTTTATTGGTTAACAATAAGTTAGTGAGTATATATGTTATGCTATACTTTGATTTTACTTATATTTTATAAAAAAGTACGCTGTCATGTCACTAACTTTGCATCAAGTTATAATGGCTAGTAAACAAACGAAAAGTTTTTACACAAGTCTTAAAACAACCATTTTGTTCGAAGTGAGAATTCTGTTCTCACAGCCCAAAAGGGTCTCATCGTGAGATGGGGCCCTTTTGGTAGTTATGAAATGTTTTTTTGATTATTCTGTAAATATGTCGGGCTCGTCTTCGCGAGTCTCCGCATTGTTTACCAGCAGCGCGAGCAAGCCGCTTCGGTTGAGCACCGAGAGCTCTTTGTTTGTGTAGTCAATGAGTCCGCGGTCTTTCATTGAAGAGAGTGCGTTTTCAAAGGTCGCTCTCTGAGAGCCAAAGAGCGAGCACAAATCGCGTTTGCGGCAAGTGAGTTTTATGTCTTTGCCACCCGATTGGGTCAGGGCTACAATCCAGTATGCGATACGCTCGTCGATTGAGCCCGAGGTAAGCGACATAAGACCCGTCATTGAAGTCTGAGCGCCTACCGAAAGAATGTTGAGGTAATTAAACAGGAATACGTGGTCGCTGTTGAGTATATTTATATAATCGTTTTTCGAGATTTTAAGTATGCCGGTAGGTTCGAGAGCTTCAGCGGTGCCAGGATATGCGGTTTTGCGTCCGAATAAAAACTGGGGCGCTATGACAGCCGGAGCTGTCAGTGTCTGGCTTACTGCGAAGCGACCGGTGGAATTTTCGATAGTAGTGCGTACGGCGCCAGAAATCACAAATGCGATGTGTGTGCAGCTTTCGCCTTCACGGACCACAAGCTCACCGGCAGGATATTTCAAAAAATGAAATTTGGCCTCTCCGACTACCTGCGCCAGTTTCTCATGCGAAACGCCGCGAAACAGCGGCAGATTCATCAGAATCTCGAACATACTTGCCATATATAATCCTTTCTATGCCTTAATTCAGGCTAATAATTGATATTTTAACGCCGCTGAAGCCTTCTTTGTTCATCGGGCCTGGGTGGTCTTCTTCATCTTGTAATACAGCTGTGCCGAGTTGATGGAATTCTGCCACAGCACATATGCCGCCGGTCCGATTGACGCTATCGGATTGAGATAAGTGAGGGTGAGCCATATGGCAAGTACGGTGTTTTTCTGTCCGAGACCCTGAGCTGCGGAAATACGGTCGCCGTAGCGTGCTCCGATTCTGCGGCCGGCTACGAACTGCAGTATGCAGAGCAATGCGGACAACAATGCTATCGCTATCATTTCGGGAATGGCATCAGCCGGCTCGGAGAGAACGAACGATACCGATTTGCCCACTACGAGCAGCAGTGACACCGCCCATATATAAAAAGAAACGCCCTGACAGCGGTCTACAGCATCGTGCGCCGGGCGCCATACATAATATAGTATAAAAGCAGAAATCAGCGGAAGCAGAATCAACGGAGCCACGTGCAAGGCGATGGCACTGAATTCCTCAAAAAAGGTCTGTCCCGTGTCGGCTGCGCCGGCGAGAATGAAAAGAAACGGTGCCGTGAGAGCCACCACCAGATTGCTGGCGATAGAGTATGTGGCCACTTTTGCGATTGAGCCTCCCAGCATACCGGTGACCACCGGGGCGGCGGTGGCGGTGGGGCAGAGCACGCAGATGAAAGCGGCTTGTGCAAGCGGCAACCCAATGGGCCGGAGCGCGAAGAAAAGAACTGCTGAGCCGATGAGCTGCACGGCAAGCAGGCTCCATATCATGCCCGAGGGACGTAATTCCGACGGTTTCACCCGGCAGAAAGTGATAAATAGCATCACGAAAATGAGATATGGCACCATCCACTGCATGGCGTCGATAGCGGAGTGGAACAAAGCACCGAAAAGCATGGCGAGCGGCAATATCCACGGCTTCAGGCGCTGACGTATATAAGCGGCTTTCATCTGAAAAATCTTCTGAGGTGCAAAATTACAAAATTTGGCCGTGCCTGATAGCTCACAACTCAAAAAAAATTGCTACCTTTGCACGCAATAAAAATCATATCCACATGAACTCATTTATTGCAGACAGAGTAAGAATGGACGGACTTACCTTTGATGATGTACTGCTGATTCCGGCGTACTCCGAGGTTCTTCCGCGTGAAGTAAAGTTACAAACCCGTTTTTCCCGCAACATAACATTGAATGTGCCTCTGGTGTCGGCTGCTATGGACACTGTCACCGAGGCGCAGCTCGCTATTGCCATTGCCCGCGAAGGCGGTCTGGGCGTGATTCATAAGAATATGCCTATTGCCGAGCAGGCCCGTCAGGTACACGCTGTCAAGCGCGCCGAGAACGGCATGATTTACGACCCTGTCACCATTCGGCGTGGCTCTACTGTCGCCGATGCCCTGCACATGATGAGCGAATACCACATCGGCGGTATTCCTGTAGTCGACGAGGAAGGCAAGCTTGTCGGTATCGTCACCAACCGAGACCTCCGTTTTGAACGTAATCCCGACCGTCTCATCGACGAGGTTATGACTAAGGAAAATCTCGTCACGACTTCGGCTGCAACAAATCTTGAGGAAGCCGCCGACATTCTCCAGTCGCACAAAATAGAGAAGCTCCCCGTTGTCGACAACAACGGCAAGCTTATCGGACTGGTTACCTATAAAGACATTACAAAAGCCAAAGACAAGCCCAATGCATGCAAGGACAGCCGCGGCCGTCTCCGTGTCGCTGCCGGCGTAGGTGTCACCCCCGATTCGATGCAGCGTGTCGACGCTCTTGTTGCCGCCGGTGTCGACGCTATCGTGATTGACACTGCCCACGGCCACTCCAAAGGTGTAGTAGGCACCCTTCGCGCCATTAAAGCCAAATATCCCGAAATCGATGTAGTCGTAGGCAATATCGCCACTGGCGAAGCTGCGAAATATCTCGTTGAGAACGGCGCTGACGGTGTCAAGGTAGGCATTGGCCCGGGTTCAATCTGCACAACCCGTATTATTGCCGGTGTGGGAGTTCCCCAGCTTTCGGCTGTCTACGATGTGGCCAAGGCTCTCGAAGGCACCGGTGTGCCTCTGATTGCCGACGGAGGCATCCGTTATTCGGGCGACATTGTCAAGGCTCTCGCTGCAGGCGCACACTCTGTAATGCTCGGCGGTATGCTTGCAGGCGTGGAAGAGTCGCCCGGTGATACCATTATCTTCAATGGCCGTAAGTATAAGTCGTACCGCGGCATGGGCTCTCTCGAGGCTATGGAAAAAGGTTCGAAAGACCGTTATTTCCAGGACAACGAGACTGATGTGAAGAAACTCGTTCCCGAAGGTATTGCTGCGCGTGTGCCCTTCAAGGGCAACCTCTATGAGGTGGTATATCAGATGGTCGGCGGTCTCCGTGCCGGTATGGGTTACTGCGGCGCTCCCGATATTGAGGCTCTGCACAAGGCTCAGTTCACCCGCATCACCAATGCCGGTGTGGCTGAAAGCCATCCGCACGACGTGGCCATTACGGCAGAAGCTCCCAATTACAGCGCCGGCGCACAATAATTTATAATCTCATAACGTTATATCCTTGTGTCTCTTTATCTGAGGCACAAGGATATATTGTTTATGCCTTTTTTCAAGATAACACTGATGAAAAAATACATCTTCGCCTGCGCTCTTGCTCTGGCCTGCGTTCCGACAATCGCGGCAGAGGTAAAGACAGATGCCGTGCTTATGACTGTCGACGGACGCGATGTCACTGTCGGCGAATTCGAGTATCTCTATAAAAAAAATGCGGCACAGCAGATTCAGAAACAGTCGATTGACGATTATCTGCAGCTGTTTATCAACTATAAGCTCAAGGTGGCGGATGCCGAGCATGCCGGTATTCCGGAACTCCCTGAAATACAGCAGGAGTATATAAAATACCGCAACGACCTTGCCGCACCCTATCTGCGCTCGCAGGCTGTGGAAGACAGTCTTGTCAGCGAGGCTTATTCCCACCGTGCCGACGACGTCACCGTAAGCCATATCATGTTCGAGAACAAACCCGGAGCCGAGCAGCTTGCTGATTCGGTGCGCAATGCCATACTCGGCGGCACCATAAGCTACGAAGATGCGGCACGCCGTTACTCCGCCGACAAATACTCTGCCCAGCGCGGAGGGCTTATGGGTGTAGTGCTTCCCGACCGCTATCCCTGGCCATTTGAAAAGGCATCGTATGACGCCGCTGTGGGTGAAATCACTCCGGTGGTGAATTCCGGCTTCGGCTATCATATCATCCGGGTGGAGTCGCGCAAACCCGCTTCCGGCGAAGTGCTTGCCTCGCATATCCTTCGTCTCACACGCGGCAAAAGCCCCGAGGAAAAAAAGCGTCAGCGCCAAATCATAGATTCTCTTTACAGCGTGCTCCGCACCGGCAATGCCGATTTCGCCGCTATGGCACGTCAGTATTCCGAAGACCCCGGCTCCGCAAAGAACGGAGGTTCGCTTTCTTGGTTCGGCCGCGGAATGATGGTGCAGCCTTTCGACAGCATATCGTTCGCGCTTGCCGACGGTGCCGTGTCTGAGCCGTTCGAGACCAGTTTCGGCTATCATATCATTCTCCGTCAGTCGCATCGCGGTGTTCCTCCGCTTGATGAAGTGCGCAAGAACATCCTTCAGGCAATGCAGCGCGATAGCCGTGCCAATATGCCTGCTGATGCAAAGCTTGCCGAATTCATGAAGACATACAAGGCATCCGTTGACGACGCCGGACTTGCCCGCGCCGTGGAAATGGCCGGTCCCGGCGGAGTCGATTCTGCTTTCGTGGCCGCCAATTCGGCAAGTAAGCTCGTGGTGGCCTCCAGCAAGGACGGCAAAATTACTCTCGGTGCTGTGCTTTCATATCTTGCCGACAAACCAACTGAGGGCGATGCTGCTTCGGTGCTTCGCGGAGCTGCCGAAGCACTACTGGGAGAAGCCGTTCTCGGACTGGCCCGCGAAGACCTCGCGGCAACCAATGCCGATTATCGCAATCTGCTCAATGAGTATCGCGAAGGCAATATTCTCTTTGAAATAGCCAACCGCAATGTATGGGACCGCGCCGCAAAGGATAAAGACGGCCTCGAAGCATATTTCAGGGCTAACGCTGCAAAATATGCGTGGGACAAGCCCCGATTCAAAAGCACAATCATCTTCGCCACAAGCGACTCGGTGCTGAAAGCCGCCGAAGCATTCGCACCGGCAATTTCGACGCTGGACCCTGCGGAATTCAATACGCAGATGCGCAAGAAATTTGGCGGCAATATTAAAATCGAACGTGTCATTGCAGCTCAGGGTGAGAATCCTATCACCGACTATCTTGCCTTTGGCGGTAAAAAGCCCGACTCAACCACCAAGTGGAAATATTATACAGCCTTCGGCGGTCGTGTGGTCGATAATCCGGAGGATGCCGCTGATGTGCGCGGAGCTGTTGTCGCCGACTATCAGAACGAACTTGAGAAGAACTGGATTGAAAGTCTGCACAAAAAATATAAGGTAAAAGTAAACAACAAAGTATTCAACAAGCTCAAGGCCGAAGAAAACAAATGACAGGCTTCAGACTCTTGTTTGCCGCCGTCTCGGCAGTCGTGCTTCTTGCGGGCTGCCGGGACGGCGGTGACGCGTCGGCGCTTCCTCCGGGAGCGCTTGTAGTGGTGGGCAATCACTGTCTTACCCGTGCCGAAGTCGACGCTCATATGAGAGCGGGCCTGAGTGCTGCCGACAGCACTGAAATGGCAAGGGCATATATACGCTCGTGGATTGATGCCCGCCTGGTGACGGAAGTCGCTTCCGAAGAAGTGGATATGGCCGAAATCGACCGTCTCACCGACGAATACCGTACCGAACTCATCAAAGCCCAGTATCGCCGTACAATGGCCATGCAGGCTTCCGATGGTATGTTCGCGCCCGACTCTTTGCGTGCTTTTTATGATTCCAGACATGATGAATTTGTTCTTGAACGTCCCATGCTGCGCGGAATCTATCTTAAGGTGCGCGACGATGCTCCTAATCTTCCCATTCTGCGGCGCCTTTTTAAAAGTGACCGCGCTACCGATATCGACCGACTTGAGAAGGAAGCTCTTACGGCAGTGCATTATGATTATTTCCGTGACCGCTGGGTGAATCTCGACCAGGTGGAGACGCGAATACCCATTGATTTCAGCGCTCAGGTAACCGCCTCGCTGCAGGCCGGAAAGCCGCTCGATGTTCATTCAGGGGGATTCGTTTATCTGCTGTCCGTGAGCGAATATCTGCCCTCGGGCTCCGTCATGCCTTTTGAGGCCGCCGAGCCTCTTGTGCGCGAGCGCCTGCTCACCACTCACCGCATGGCATACGCCGCCCGTCTCCGCAACGAACTTTTCAGCACCGCCCTCGACCGTGAGATAGTCCGGTTCCCCACGGGCTTCAATCCTCTGAAATAGGAAGGCGCATAAGCATTGGAGAAAAACAGACAGGTCGATGCATGGGTGTCGGCCTGTCTGTTTTTTTGTTTTGCTGCTTGTAAATATTTAGATTTACTGTCGAAATGTTGGTTTATATCAAATATATTGCTACTTTTGCAGCCGTATAATAAAAATCAATAGCATCATGTCGCTGATAATTCCGAAAAAATATAAACAGAAACTTCTTCCTGAGACTACAGAAATAGCAATCAAAGATATCAAAGACCGTTTTCAGCGCCAGTTGGCCGAGGCTCTCAATCTGCGCCGTGTCACAGCTCCTTTGTTTGTATTGTCGGGTATCGGTCTCAATGACGACCTTAACGGTGTTGAGCATCCCGTATCCTTCACCATCGACGCTATGGGTGGCGCACACGCCGAGGTTGTACACTCACTTGCAAAATGGAAGCGCGCCAAACTCGCGGCTTACGACATCGCGCCGGGCTATGGTCTGTATACCGACATGAATGCGATTCGCACTTCTGAAGACCTTGACAACCTTCACTCTCTGTATGTCGACCAATGGGACTGGGAGAAGACCATACGGTCCGAAGACCGTAATCTCGCGTATCTGAAAGCTACGGTTGAGACCATTTATGCCGTTGTGCGCGACATCGAGCAGCATATTTATCGCCAGTTTCCACATATCACGCCGCGTCTGCCCGAAAAAATCACATTCATTCACTCCGAGGAACTGCTGCGGCAGTATCCGGACAAGACACCGCGTGAGCGCGAAGCTCTGGCCGCAAAGCAGTACGGCGCTATATTTCTGCTCGGCATAGGCGCTCCGCTTAGCAACGGCGAGCCTCACGACGGGCGTGCCCCCGACTACGACGACTGGATTACTCCCGACGGCGAGGGTTTCCGCGGCCTCAACGGCGATATCATCTTCTGGGATAATATTCTCGAGACCTCGTTCGAACTGTCGTCAATGGGCATACGTGTAAGTCCCGAATCTCTTGCGGCTCAGCTCGAGATGCGCGGCTGCACCGACCGCAGCAGTCTTCCGTTTCACCGCGCGCTCCTTGGCGGTGAGTTGCCGGCATCAATAGGCGGCGGTATCGGCCAGAGCCGCCTGTGCATGTTCATGCTCCAGAAAGCGCATATCGGAGAGGTTCAGGCATCGATTTGGCCTAAAAGTCAACTTGAGGCCTGCAAGGGCGCCGGCATGGAAATCCTGTAATAAGTTCTTTCCCGGTTTTTGCTTCATTGTCAGAAACCGGGAATTATTTGTCGCTGACAATGACAGTGGAGCTATGACATATTTGATACTTTTGTGAAATACTTGTTAACACAAACTTTTAATTCTGATTCCTGAAAGAATGATAAAATCGTTTTCTTATGTTGCCGCTCTCTGTCTGTTGGGTGCGGTCTCATGTACGCCTGCGGCAAAGACCGACAATGCTTTGCCTGAGTGGGCTTTCGGAGGCTTCGAACGCCCCGAAGGTGTCAATCCGCTCATCACTCCCAATCAGGAGAGTGTATTTGCCTGCCCGATGAAGGGTGAAGAAGTCAAATGGGAATTCGCCGACACTTTCAATCCGGCCGCTGTTGTCAAAGATGGTAAGATTTACATTCTCTATCGTGCCGAAGACGACCCCACTGCCGGCATCGGAGGCCGCACCTCGCGTATTGGTCTGGCAGAGACTGCCGACGGCATCACAATTGACTCTCGCCGCGCAACCCCTGTGATGTATCCCGATACGACCGAAATTTCACAGACCTATGAATGGAAGGGCGGATGCGAAGACCCCCGTGTGGTTGTTGCCCAAGTCGACGGCAAGCCCCTCTATGTTATGACCTACACAGGATGGAACAACCGTACTCCCCGTCTGTGCATTGCTACCAGTGAAGATTTACAGACCTGGACACATCACGGCCCGGCGTTCCTTGATGCTCTCGACGGCAAGTACAAAGACCTCGCCTGCAAGTCGGGTTCTATTGTGACAGAGGTGAAAGATGGCGTGCAGCGTGCAGCCAAGGTGAAAATCAACGGTGAGGAAAAGTATCTCATGTACTGGGGTGAGGCTTGGGTATGCGCTGCCACAAGCGATGACCTCGTGCACTGGGAGCCGTACGTCGATGCAGATAAGAATCTGATTCATCTGATTGACACGCGTGAGGGTTACTTCGACAGCGACCTGACAGAGTGCGGACCTCCTGCCGTAATTACCGACAACGGCATTCTTCTTTTCTACAACGGCAAGAACAAGAGCGGTGAGAAAGGCGACCAGGATTATCCTGCGAAGACTTATGCCGCCGGTCAGATTCTTTTCAGTCTTGACAATCCTTACGAGGCAATCGGCCGTCTCGACAAACCCTTCTTCCGTCCTATGGACGACTTCGAGAAGAGCGGTCAGTATGTAGATGGCACAGTTTTCATCGAGGGTCTTGTCTATCACAATGACAAATGGTATCTTTACTACGGATGCGCCGATTCAATGGTCGGTGTCGCCGTATATGACCCTGCAAAACGCTCCGGCTACGGTGACCCCGTGAAACAGGAACAGCCTCAGAAATGAGTTGAGCTATATATAGTTAAATAAAAAACAGCGCCTTGAGGCGCTGTTTTTTATTTGTCCTTCACATGAATCAGCCGGTAGAGAATCGGCACGATATAAACATTAAGCACGGTGGAGGATATGAGACCTCCGAGAATTACCAGTGCCATCGGTGCCTGGATTTCGTTGCCAGGAGCCTGTGCCTTAACGGCGAGAGGGATTAGGGCGAGGGCTGATGTGAGGGCCGTCATGACAATGGGGAGCAGACGGTCGGCTGAGCCGTGGCGAATGCGCTCGTCGAGACTTTCGCCCTGGGTCGCAAGAGCGTTATAGCGGTTCATCAGCAGCATGCCGTTGCGGGTGCTTATGCCCATGAGTGATATGAAACCTATGATGGCCGGAATATTGACTTCGCCGCCCGTAATGGCGAGCATGAATATGCCGCCAATCAGAGCCAAAGGCATATTGACGAGAATTACCAGCGACTGCGACAGGCTGCGGAATTCACCGTAGAGAAGCATGAAGATAATCAGCAGCGCGCCAAGTGATGTGAGCGCGAGCGTGCGCGAGGCCGATTTTTGGTTTTCGAACTGGCCGCCGTACACCACGTAATAGTTTTCGGGGAGTGTCACCGATTTTTCGATTTCGCTGCGCATCTCGTCCACAGTACCGCCGAGGTCGCGGCCCTCGACGTTCGCGCTGACTATCAGGCGCCGTTCCACGTCCTCCCGGCTCACGGAATTAGGTCCTGAAGCAATCCTGATGTCGGCAAGTGTCTCCAGTGTGACGGGCCCACGATTTGTGGCTACAGGCACAAGACCGACGTCGGCAATCGATTCGCGGTGTGCTTCGTCGAGAATCACGGTGATGTCGTAAGCGAAGCCTTTGTCGTAAACCTCGCCGACACGCATGCCGCCGAGGGTAGCGGCTACCGTACGGCTGAAATCGCCCATTGTAACGCCGTATTGCGCCAGTATTTCGCGTTTCGGAGTGATGATGAGCTGGGGCCGTTCAATCTGCTGCTCAATGTTTACGTCGACGGCTCCCGGCACTTTCTCCACAATCTCCTTTATGCTGCGTCCGAGGCTGAAGAGGGTGTTGAGGTCGGGTCCGAAAATCTTTATTGCCACTTGCGACTGCGAGCCGGAGAGCATTGCATCGATACGGTGTGAAATCGGTTGTCCGATTTCAACCACAGCGCCGGGAATTTCGCCGAGTCGTTTGCGCAGCTCTGCGCTCACTTCGCTGCGGCTGCGCTCTTTGAGACGGTAGGGTGCCTCGAGTTCCGACCCGTTGACACCGCGGGAGTGCTCGTCGAGCTCGGCGCGGCCCGTCTTTCGGGCTACGGTGAGGATTTCCGGAGTCTCCATGATAATCCGCTCTGCCTCGCGGCCTATGCGGTCGCTTTCTTCAAGAGAAATGCCAGGAAGTGCGCTTACGTTGATAGTGAATGAGCCTTCGTTGAAGCGCGGCAGGAATCCGGACCCAAGGGTGAAGTAGACAATCAGCGCGGCTACGAAGAGTACGCCCGTACCCCACAGCATACTGCGGCTGTGGTCCATAATCCATGTGAGCGAGCGCGAATAAGCTTTGCTCAGGGCTTTGGTCAGGCGGGGTTCGGCAGATAATTTCTTGTTTTCACGTCCGGTGCCGAGCATAAGGCTGCACAGTACGGGCGTGAGAGTCAGAGCCACGATTGTGGATGCGAGGAGCGACACTATGAAGGCCACGCCGAGAGGCCTGAGCATGCGGCCTTCCATGCCCGTGAGGAAGAAGAGGGGAAGGAAAGCGGCAGTGATGATGAGAGTGGAGTTGAAAATGGGCATACGCACCTCTGCCGAGGCATGGAACACAACATCCAGCACCGGTTTGCGTTCTCCGGACGGGAGCAGCCTGTTCTGCCTGAGTCGTTTGTACACGTTCTCGACATCAACAATGGCATCGTCGACAAGGCAGCCTATGGCAATGGCGATGCCGCCGAGACTCATGGTGTTGACGGTGTAGCCCATTGCGTTGAGTATCAGTATCGATATGATAATCGACAGCGGGAGGGCTATGACCGAAATGACGGTGGTGCGTATGTTCATCAGGAAGATGAACAGGATTATAATCACAAACAGGGCGCCTTCAATAAGCGAACTTTCAAGATTGCTTACCGAGCTTTCTATGAAATCGTCCTGACGGAATATGTCTGTGGAGATTTTTACGTCATGAGGGAGTGTCTTCGCCATTGATTCGAGCTGCTTGTCAATCGCCTCAGTAAGCGAGCGAGTGTCGGTGCCGTTCTGCTTCGTCACGGTCAGAATCACTGCTGGCTGTGTACGGAGCGATGCCAGGCCGATTCGGGGAAGACGTCCCGACTGCTCTATAGTGGCTATGTCGGCGAGAGTCACCGTGCCGCGTTCGTCCGAGCGCACTACGGCCTGTCCGAGGGCATCGCAGTCGGCGGTGTTGATGTTGGCTTTTACTATGTATTCGTTGCCGTAGTCATAGATTGAGCCTCCTCCGGCGTTGGTGTTGAAGCCGTCGGTGGCGGCGAGTACGTCACTGACAGTCACACCATAGGTGTTCATCAGGGCCGGATTGAGCTTTATCTGGAACTCGGGAGCGTCGCCGCCCATTACCGATACCTGCGACACGCCTCCGAGCGACAGTATGCGCGGACGTATGGTGCGCTCGGCTATTCGCCGGAGTTCGAGCATTGAGGTGCTGTCGTTCTCCGAGGTAAGCGCTATCAGCATCATTTCGCCGAGAATCGACGACTGCGGGCCCATGACGGGCTTCTGAACACCTTCGGGAAAATCTTCGGATGCCGCATCAAGGCGTTCGGCCACTATCTGGCGTGCGAGATAGATGTCGGTGTCCCAGTCGAACTCCACCCAGACTACCGAGAAACCGGCGTTTGACGACGAGCGCACGCGGCGTACGCCCGTTGCTCCGTTGACGGCGGTCTCAACGGGATAGGTTACTACTTGCTCCACCTCCTCGGCTGCGAGACCGGGAGCCTCGGTCATGATTACTACTGTGGGAGCGTTGAGGTCGGGGAAAATATCAACGTCCATGCGGAGAAGCGTCGCACAGCCGGCCACGAAAATCAGCGCCGTAAGTATAAGCACGGCGAGGCGGTTGTTGAGCGAAAGATGTATTATTTTGTTGAGCATCTGCCGGGTCTCCTTTTTTAGTGGTTATGTGTATGTCCCTGAGGAATTACGCCTGATGTCTCTGACAGACGTACGGCCGACACGCCGTTGGCTACGAAGGTCGTGCCGGGCTCGAGGCCGGAGATGATTTCTGTGCGTATGCCGTCGCTGTCGCCGATTTTCACGGGAAGTTTGCGATAATGCTCGGGGGCAAAGTTTTCATATACGAAGAAATTGCCCTGTTGCTCCGACAGCGCCGAGACGGGTACACTTAGAATTCCTTGGCGGCTACCGCCTATAAGATATGCCGTGAAGGGTGTACCTGCGGCCATGCCGGTGCCGGATGCCGTGAAGTATACGGGTATATAACCGCCGGTTGTCGTTGTTTCACCGGCCGGAGCGCCGCTGAGACGGCGTCCTCCACGCTCGCTGACTGTAAATACGGGTGTGTTGGCAAACTCGGCCCGCATATCGGTGAACGACGGTGCGAGTTTATAGTATCTCTGCGGAATGTCGGCCCTCAGTACCGAGCCTTCGCCGGTGCCTATCGAGGCGACAGGGTCGCCTGCATTGACAAAGCTGCCTTCTTTCACAAGCAGGGCGGTTACCGTACCCGAAATAGGCGATGTGACGCGTCCGTTTCCGGCCGAGGGGCTGTAGGCGGCTTTGGCCTGAGCTACCGCAGCCTGTGCGGCAAGCAGTTCGCCCTGAGTCGCGAGACGGTCATCGTAAAGGTCCTGAATGCGGTCGAGTTCGGCTTCGGCTGCCGTGAGCTGGGCTTTGGCGGCGGCGTTGGCATCACCTCCGCTCATGCCGCGGGCGTCAATGGTGGCTACCACAGTCCCGCGGCCGGCTTTGGCTCCGGGATTCATGCCGGCTGCAAAATGGATGATACCGGCCGTCGGAGCTGATGCTACGGCATCGTCGGCGCCTGAGCGCACCACTTGTCCTGCGCATTTCACCACGGCATTGAATTCGCCGGGTTGTGCCACTTCCGTGCGGACACCGAAGCGTTCTGCGGCTTCATCATGAAGTACAATCACGCCGGGGGCATCCTTGTGCTCGCCTTCATGTTCGCCTTCGGAGTGCTCATGCCCTTCGGCTCCGTGCTCATGCCCTTCGGAGTGTTCGTGGCCCTCTGCATGTTCATGCTCATGCTCGTGTTCATGTTCGTTGTGGGAGTGCGCGCAGCCCGTAAAAGCGAGAGCCGCTGTGATAAGAAGGATATGTGAAAGTCGCATTTCTACTGGTTTTTGGCTTAGTGTGTACAAAATTACAAAATTATCCGCTTATTTCGGCAGTATATGCGAAAAAAGACCCGGCGTCCGTGCGGGCGTCGGGTCTTTATATGATGTTTCGGTTGAATTACATATATTTTGAATAATCAACGTTGTGCATGTCGCCGGTTTCGTTGAGGGCGTCGTGGAATGCGAACGCACACTTGAGGTTGACGGGAGTCTGCCCGGGGACACCGCTCTTGAGGTATTCAAGCAGCAGGGGACGGTAGTCGGGATGTGCGCAGTTGTTGATGATTTCGTAAGCGCGCTGTACGGGGTCTTTCATGCGCAAATCGGCTATACCCTGGTCGGTGACGATGACATCGACAGAGTGCTCGCTATGGTCGGGGTGTGCGACCATGGGCACGATGTTGCTGATTAAACCGCCCTTGCTGATTGACGGACATGAGAAAATCGACAGATATGCGTTTCGGGTGAAGTCACCCGAGCCGCCTATACCGTTCATCATGCGGTGTCCGAGCACGTGGGTGGAGTTGACATTGCCGAAGATATCGGCTTCGAGAGCTGTGTTCATGGCAATGACACCGATTCGGCGTATTACCTCAGGGTTATTCGAGATTTCGGCCGGACGCATCAGAATCTTGTCATGGAAGTACGATAGGTCGGCGAAGAGCTCCTGCTCGGTGGCGTCGGAGAAGGTCATGGAGCAAGTGGAGGCGAAAGTGCACTTGCCTTTTTTGAGAAGTTCGAGCACGGCGTCCTGAATGACCTCGGTGTACATCATGAACGGAGGAAGCTCTTTGCTCTCTCCCAAATCGTAAAGTACGGCGTTCGCTACGTTGCCTACACCCGACTGGAGAGGCAGGAATTCTTTGGGGAGGCGGCCCGCTGTGTATTCGCCGACAAGGAAGCTCACAACATTCTTGCCAATCAGTGTGGAGGTGGCGTCGGGGGCCGTGAAGGGTTTCACGCAGTCATACGAACTTGTGCGTACGATACCCACGACTTTTGCCGGGTCGACTTTGAGGACGGGAGAGCCGATACGGTCGTTGGGTGCGTAGATGGGAATCTCGCGACGGTAGGGAGGGTCGAGAGGCATATATACGTCGTGCATGCCCAGGAGGCTCTTGGGCAGACGGTCGTTGAGTTCGATGAAGATTTTCTTGGCCATTGAAGCGAATACGGCGACGTTGCCCAGACCGCAGCCGAGTATGATTTCACCCTTGTCGTTAATGTCGGCCGCTTCGATGATTGCCACGTCAATGGGACCATAAGTGCCGTAGCGTACTTCCTGTGCCATTTCGGAGAGGTGACGGTCGAAGTAGTGGCAGTCGTGGGCGTTGATACGCTTGCGCAAATCGGGCACGTTCTGGTAGGGAGCGCGCATGTTGTATGCGTTCGCGCGGGCCATGACACCGTCGACGTGGTCGCTGGTCGATGCGCCGGAGAAGAGGTTGACTTTGAATTCGCGGCCTTCCTCATGCTCTTTGAGGGCCTTGGCGGCGAGAGCCTCGGTAATGAATTTAGGTGCACCGGGAGCGGTAAAACCCGATGTGCCGATAGTATCACCGTTGTTAATCATTGCGGCTGCTTCTTCAGCCGTGATATAGTTATAAGCCATGGTAATTATAAGATATGGTTACCCGTTTTTATGTTGTATTGATTTATTGTTCAGAATTTCGGCCGGAGTATCTCACTCCATATTACTGCGTTGCGAAGATTGTCGCGTGTGAGTGGCCTGAGCGGCGCTGCATTTTTCTTTACAGCCTGCTTCACGGATTCATGCTGCGGATGTCCGGAGGCTGCGCTCATGCGTACTCCTTCGTCACCGGACAGAAAAGGCTTGCTTTCGGCCCGGACTGCTGTCTGCTTCACAGCCGGCTGGGGCTTGCGCTTCGGCACCGGAGGCGGCGATGTCTGCCGGTTCACTGCCGCACGTACCTGAGCACAACGCGGCGGCGGAGTTTTAGAGGCAGATTTTTTGCTCTTCTTTCCGCTGGATTCAAATGCCGCAATAAGCAGCGTCACACCTAATCCGACTATGAAGGCGGAGATATCCATTTTTTTTGTAATTTTGTACAAAAATACGCATTATCGCGCAATGTAACAAATATTTCCCGAATGAACTCCTCCCAATCAGACATAAATACCCAAAAAAGACTCTTTATAGAGACCTATGGCTGTCAGATGAACGTGGCCGACAGTGAGGTGGTGGCTTCTATAATGGAGACTGCAGGCTACGGGCTTGCTGCCGATGTCGACAGTGCCGATGCCATATTGCTGAATACTTGCTCAATCCGTGACAATGCCGAACAGAAAATAGTGGCTCGTCTCCAGGCTCTCAATGCACTCAGGCGCAAACGCAAGGGCGCGCTCATCATCGGCGTAATCGGCTGTATGGCCGAGCGTGTGCGCGACGAACTGGTGAAGAAACATGGCGTGGACCTTGTCGCCGGCCCGGACGCCTATCTCGACCTTCCGGCGCTCTTCGGGGCTGCCGAGCAGGGACTTGAAGCCGTGAATGTCGAACTGAGCACAACGGAGACTTATCGCGATGTAGTGCCGGTACGTCTGCCCGGTCAGACCGTAAGCGGATACATCAGCATCATGCGTGGCTGCAATAATTTCTGTTCGTACTGCATTGTGCCTTATACACGCGGACGCGAACGTTCGCGTCCCGTCGACAGCATTCTCAACGAACTCGCCGACTTACGCTCACGAGGCTTTAAGGAAGTGACGCTGCTCGGACAGAATGTGAACAGTTACAGCTACACTCCCGAAGGTTCCGACAGGACTGTCGATTTCGCTTCACTGCTTTCTCTTGTGGCCGAAGCCGCCCCCGATATGCGCGTGCGCTTCACTACATCGCATCCAAAGGATATGAGCGATGAAATCATTGCCGCCATAGCCGCACATCCCAATATCTGTCGGCACATCCATCTGCCCGTGCAGAGCGGAAGTAACAAGGTGCTCGCTGCCATGAACAGGAAATACACCCGTGAGTGGTATCTTGACCGTATCTCCGCTATCCGCCGTGCAATTCCCGACTGCGGTATAACTTCCGACCTCTTTACAGGGTTTCACGACGAGACGGAGGAAGATTTTCAGGAAACGCTCGACCTTATGCGCACCGTTGGCTTCGATGCTTCCTTTATGTTCAAGTATTCCGAGCGGCCGGGCACTCTCGCATCGCGTCAGATGCCTGATAATGTGCCAGAAGAGGTGAAGATAGAGCGCCTCAACCGCATGATAGCGCTTCAGAACGAGCTCTCGGCTGCATCAAACATCCGTGACCGCGGACATGTGTTCGAGGTCCTTGTCGAGGGCGTAGCCAAGCGCAGCCACGAGCAAATGGTCGGCCGTACAAGCCAGAACAAAACGGCCGTCTTCCCTCGCGGCAATGCCAAAGTAGGCGAGTTTGTTAAAGTGAGAGTGCTTGATTCCTCTTCGGCGACTTTAATCTGCGAACTTGCCGATTGATAATGCTCACTCCGAAAAAAACAAAAAATCTCAGGTCACATGACCTGAGATTTTTTGTTTTAAAGTCATTATTTAATTATTGGTGTCCGGTAAACGTTTTTAATACCTTGTTCTTATTGATTTTGGTAGTGGACAAGCCCCTTTCTGCCTGATAATAACAGCTGTCCGGTGAAAATAGTCCTCTATTTAATAATAGAATAAACATATCTGTACGTTAAATCCAATTTAAACACGATATAATGACCATATAAGCCTTTTTCATGTGATTTTAGTGTTCTTGTACGTTTGCTACATCGGCTGTCCGGTAAACTTATAGATAAAAACTCATCCAAAAGTTTTACCGGACACCAATATTATTTAATACTGTTCATTTAATACTGTTCGTTTTCGTTGGGGAAGTCTGTGCTCTTCACATCGTCGATGTAATGACCTACCGCATCGTTGATTACTGTGGATAAATCGGCATAACGGCGGAGGAATTTGGGCGAAAAGCCTTTGTTGATACCGAGCATGTCGTGCATTACAAGAACCTGACCGTCGACACCGTTGCCTGCACCGATGCCGATAACTGGAATCGATACTTCCTTTGCAACGCGAGTGGCGAGTGCGGCAGGGATTTTTTCAAGTACAAGGGCGAAGCATCCGATTTCTTCGAGCATACGGGCGTCCGAAATAAGCTTTTCGGCTTCTCGGTCCTCTTTGGCCCGCACGGCATATGTGCCGAATTTATTGATTGATTGCGGTGTAAGACCGAGATGTCCCATTACCGGAATGCCGGCAGATAGAATGCGCTCTATGGATTCACGGATTTCAGCGCCACCTTCCATTTTCACGGCTTCGGCATGACTTTCCTTCATTATGCGGATTGCCGAGGCGAGAGCTTCCATAGGATTGCCCTGGTAAGTGCCGAAGGGCATATCGCACACCACAAGGGCGCGCTCAGTACCTTTCACAACGCTTTTGGCGTGATATATCATCTGGTCAAGTGTAATGGGCAGAGTGGTCATGTTCCCGGCCATTACATTCGAGGCCGAATCACCTACGAGAATGGCATCGATACCGGCTTCGTCTATGAGTTTGGCCATAGAGTAGTCGTAAGCCGTAAGCATGGCAATTTTTTCGCCGCGCTGCTTCATGTCGAGCAGACGGGCTGTGGTTACTTTCCGTTTGTTGTCTACTGTATTTGTTGACATCTCAAATAAGAAAATAAATATTAAGTAAGTATTGACTGTCGTTGATTAGCGTATGCCGAGATGTGCGAGGATTTCGATTGCCTCATTAGCCGAGAGCGTGCGTCGGTCGGCGAGCTGGGACGCGAAAGAATCGGCTATCGGCCGGACTGCGGAGTGACGGAAAATGCGGTCGACAGTGTGATAGCAGGCATCGAAAAGACGCGAGCTCTCGTCATCGTCAAGTGCGCAGTGCTCCGAAGCCTCGTCCATTACTGCACGGCGCAGTTCCGATGTTTCGTCGTTGCTCAGCGGCTTCTGTCCGAGTATATAGCGGCGGCACATAAGATTTCCCAAGGCCATTGATGTGGTCACGCGCAAGTCGTTGAGGGTCTGTTCCCATACGATTTTCGCTGACATACGCGGATTTCCTTTGAAGCCGAACTGGTGTGCCATTACCATGCATTCGCCCGGCTCGTTGTCGAGGTGGATTTCCGAGAGATAATCTTCTGCGTCACAAACCACCAGCGTGATGGTCATGCCGGTGATACCATAAGTCTTGTCGCGCTCATCAGCGTAGCTCAGTGATATTTTGTTCATTAATCAATAGTATTTTTAATGAAAAAACGCAGCGGAGGACATATCAGTTCACAACCATGATTTTAGTTACGACACCCGACGAGCCGCTGTCATCGCCCTGCGAGGCAAGTACGAGGTAGATGCCCGAGCGTACTCTTCGTCCGTCTGCATCGCATCCGTCCCACGAAATCATGCCGCCCTCCGAGCGCCCCTGAAAGAATACATTTCCTGCGATGTCGGCGATTTTCACGAGCGAGTTGTCCATAAGTCCCTTTACGGTAATCCAACCCGTATATTCAGGACGCACCGGATTGGGGTATGCGTATACATCGGAATAATCAGGGGCGGCCGGTGACGAATCGCTCAGGAAAGATGCCATGCCGTAAGGTGTCCCGAAATATACGATATTGGAGTTTGGGTCGCAGGTGACACTCTCGACGATATTAGAGGGCAGCGGAGAGTTTTCTGTTGTGTAATTGGCAATTATTCTTGTGCCGTCGGAGCTTACAAGATATACGCCGGCTGTCCGTGTCGCAATCCATTTGCGGTTCGAGGGGTCGACTGCAATGCCGTAAATGAGTTCCGAACTGAGAAGGTAGTCACCGTAAATCGTGCCGTCGTTGCGGGGTACGATAGGACGCCGGACCCGGAAGTCTGCGTCAAATGCCTTGGTGATGTTCTCTATTACGAAAAGGCCCTGCTCGGTTCCGACCCATATCTTGCCATCTGCGTCTTCGGCAAGCGAGATAATACGGTAAGGTGAAAGGCTGTTGCCTTCGGTATCTGTCCACTGCTTGAAGTTGATGCGCCTGTCGTCCGCGAAGTTGAGGGGAGTGCCGTTATTGTCGCATACATAAAAACCTTCATTAGGATTTCCGAGGTTGAATATGGCGTAACGTGGATATTTTTTAGAAAAAAGTATCTGAGGCAAACGGGCTACGGCTTCGTCTCCGCTGAAAAATGCAGGCACGGTGACCCAGTCGCTTTTCTGTATTTTGCTCAGGTCGCCGCGGCGTTTGTCTGCCGGAAGAACGGCATAGGTGTTCTGGTTCCCTTCCGCATAACCGTTTGAAATCCACAGATTGCCGTCATTATCGGTAGTCACATCCATCAGACGCGGATTACGGCCTTCGTTCTGGAGATTTCTGGCAATCATGGGCGAATTTTTCGCCGTAAAAGCCGCTATGAGACTGTTGTCCTTGACCACACCTACTCCCCAACGGTTGTTGGCAACATAATGGATATCAGGGTCATCAGGGTCGGGGTGCGCCACAAGGCTTGAGTTGAGTCGTCCGGTAGCACGGTCGTAGGTGTAATAGGTGATGCCTAAGGACGAACCTTTGGAGCCGTTGTGTACGGCCACATCGGTTATTCTGCCGTCTTTGATTTCATCAACATATAAGGGAGTGTCCCAGTTGTCGCCCGGAACCTGATAGTCGTAGTTGGCAGAGCGGTTGGAGACCAGGAGGCGTGAGCCGTCGGAACTCCAGCGGAAATTGGTCGGTTCGATGCATGAGAAACCTTCGGGCTGGACGATATTAAGCAACTGTACGGGCTGAGAGCCGGCGAGATTGTATTGTGTGAGAATACCGTCGTTGTCGCTGACCCATACTGAAGATGAGTTGCCTTTGCTTGAAAAGACAGAAGTGTAGCCTGTGGCGGGAAGTGCGACCGGAGAAGATACCTCAGTGCCGTCGGCAAAATACAGTGCGCCGGAGTCGGTGATGAACATTGCACCGTTGTCGGTCGCCCTGAACTGAGCGAGCTGCACAGAAGGAAGTCCGCGGTATGGCTCGTCATTCCCGGCTTCGAAATTCAGTGCACGTGCGGTGAGATTGCCGTTTGTATGATAATAGGCAAGGATATTTTCCGAGAGCTTGTAGATGTTTGTGCGGAAGTCGTTGTGTGTCCAGCATTCACCGTTTTTTGTGAATCGGGAGAAATCATGGTGGCGGCTTTCAAGCGGTGATGTGAGGAAGACCATATGGTTATTGTCCGGGTTCGATACGAGGACAATATGGCCGCTCATTACAAACACATTGTGCATTGGAGTGTTATAAATGCCCGATTCAACGACCTCACGTTTTTTGTCGTCGTACACCACCAGACCGAAATCGGTTGAGAGATATATTCGTCCCTCGTGGAAAGCGGCGTCGGTGATGCCGTGAGTGGTGGTGAGAACGGCGTTCTTGACTTCGGGAAGATTGTATACGGAGCCGTCGTCATAGAGTAAGTCGATGTTGCCGTTCGTGTAAATTACAAGCAGATACTTGCCCTCGGCATTGTAGCGGATGAATCTTATGCCGGTGTTCTCCGAAAGCCTGTCGGAACCGTATACATAGAATTCGTTGTCTTCTGTGCTCTGGTGCATCAGAGTGCCGCCGGAGAGCAGATATACTTTCGTGGGGGTCTCTACTACGTCGCTGAAATAATCGGCTACCGTCGGGTATAGGGTCCAGCTGCCGGAGAGTTCACGGGCAACTGTCCGCGGGGCGGCAGCAGCGAGAACTATAATTATGAAAAGCAGTGTCTTTCTGAGCATACTGATGAGGAGATTAATTATGAGAGTGCTTTCACAAGGGCTTTTACCGCCTGGCCGCGGTGGCTGATGGCATTCTTCTCGTCCGGGGTAGCTTCGGCGAAAGTGTGGTTCCAGCCCAGAGGACGGAAAAGAGGGTCGTAGCCGAAACCTCCGCAGCCGGCGGCTTCATGGAGTATCTCGCCTTCGACACTGCCGTTGAAAAAGCGGGGCAGTGCGTCGCCCTGCAGCAATGCGATTACACAGCGGAAACGGGCCCGGCGGTCTGTGCTGTCGCCGAGTTCGCGCAGCAGGCGGGCGTTGTTGGCGTCGCTGTCGCCGTGTGTGCCTGCGTAGCGCGCGCTCATTATGCCCGGAGCACCACCGAGAGCGTCAACTTCAAGGCCCGAGTCATCGGCGAAGCAGTCATAGCCGTACCGCTCCTTTACCCAGCGGGCTTTCTGGAGCGCATTTTCTTCAAAAGTGGAGCCGGTCTCCGGTATATCGTCGTGACAGCCAATGTCGCTGAGCGATAAAAGCTGAAAACGCCCGCCGAGCATCTGTCGTAGCTCGGCGAGCTTATGGGCGTTATTTGTTGCGAATACTATCTTTTCCATCAAAGAATTAACGTCGTGGCAGATGCTTTATTGCATCAGCCGACGACAATGTTGACAATCTTCGACGGTACGACAATGACCTTGCGGACTGTTTTGCCCTCGAGCCATTTTGCGGCTGCAGGGTCATTGAGGGCGGTCTCCTGTACGACATCGTTGGCCGACCCGGCGGGCACGGTGATGTTGAAGCGTACTTTGCCGTTGAACTGTACGGCCATTGTCACAGAGTCTTCACGCAGATATTCTTCGTTGTGCGAGGGCCACTCTGCGTCGCAGATTGAGCCTTCCTTGCCAAGGGCGCTGTGCCATAGCTCCTCTGCGATGTGCGGTGCGAAAGGCGCGAGCACAACGAGCAGCGGTTCGAGCACCTGGCGCGAGCGGCATTTCTGCTGGGCGAGCTCGTTGATGCAAATCATGAATGCGGCCACGGAGGTATTGTACGAGAAGGCCTCGATGTCGGCGGTCACTTTTTTGATGAGTTTGTGGAGGCTCTTGAGATTGTCGCGGGTCGGCTCGGAGTCGTCGACCAGACAGTCGTCGCCTTTCCAGTAGAGACTCCAGAATTTCTTCACGAAGCGGTACACGCCGTCGATGCCGCGGGTATCCCAGGGTTTGCTTTGCTCAATCGGACCCAGGAACATCTCATAGAGGCGCAGGGTGTCGGCGCCGTAACGCTCAATCATGTCGTCGGGATTGACGACGTTGAACATTGACTTCGACATTTTCTCAACGGCGTAGCCGCAGATATATTTGCCGTTTTCGAGCACGAATTCAGCGTCGGCGAAGTCAGGGCGCCATGCCTTGAAGCCTTCGAGGTCGAGTACGTCGTTGTCCACCAGATTGATGTCCACGCGAATGGGAGTAGTGTCGTACTGGTCCTTAAGACCGGCGCTGACGTATGTGTTGGTGTCCTTGATACGGTATACGAAGCTCGTGCGTCCCTGAATCATGCCCTGGTTGATGAGTTTGCGGAATGGCTCGTCCTCTACTACCTCGCCGTAGTCATATAGGAATTTGTTCCAGAAGCGGCTGTAGATAAGGTGGCCTGTTGCGTGCTCAGAGCCACCCACGTAGAGGTCGACGGAGCGCCAGTATTCATCGGCTTCCTTCGATACAAGCGCGTGCTCGTTGTGGGGGTCCATGTAGCGGAGATAATATGCTGACGAACCTGCGAAACCTGGCATGGTGTTGAGCTCAAGAGGATAGCCCTCGGGAGTTTTCCAGTTTGCGGCACGTCCCAGAGGTGGTTCTCCTGTCTCGGTGGGCAGATATTTGTCAATTTCGGGCAGACGCAGGGGCAATTCGTTGTATGCCTCGGGCACGCCGTCGACATAGCAGACAGGAATGGGCTCGCCCCAGTAGCGCTGACGGCTGAAAATGGCATCGCGAAGTCGGTAATTGACCTTTACGCGTCCGATGCCTGCCTTCTCGATATATTTCTTGGCGGCGGCAATCGCCTCTTTGACGGTGAGGCCGTTGAGATTGAGGCCTGGACCTTCGGAGTTGCACATAATGCCTTCTTTGGCATCCATAGATTCCTCGCTGACATCGGCACCCTCAATCAGCGGTATTATGGGCAGATTGAAGTGACGGGCGAATGCGTAGTCGCGGCTGTCGTGTGCCGGAACAGCCATAATGGCGCCGGTACCGTAGCCCACGAGCACGTAGTCGCTAATCCATACGGGCACTTTCTTGCCCGAGAGGGGATTGATTGCATAGGAGCCGGAGAATACGCCGGTCACTTTCTTGTCAATCATGCGTTCGCGCTCGGTGCGGAGCTTGACGGCCTTGAGGTATTCGTCGACGGCGGCACGCTGTTCGGGAGTGGTGACCTCGTCGACATATTTGCTTTCGGGTGCGAGCACCATGAATGTGACACCGAAAACTGTGTCGGCACGGGTGGTGAAGATTTCGAGTGCAAGGTCGTCGCGGCCGTCGATGCTGAAACGCATTTCGGCGCCTTCCGAGCGGCCAATCCAGTTGCGCTGAGTTTCCTTGATGGATTCCGACCAGTCGATTTTGTCAAGGCCCTGGAGGAGGCGTTCGGCATAAGCCGACACGCGCAGGCACCACTGCCACATCTCTTTCTGTATCACGGGATAGCCGCCTCGTACCGAGAGGCCTTCGCTGACCTCATCATTGGCGAGCACTGTGCCGAGTTTAGGGCACCAGTTCACCATTGTATTGCCGAGATATGCGATGCGGTAGTTCATGAGCACATCGCTCTTGGCCTTGCGGTCCATTGCGTTCCATTCGTCGGCTGTGAAAGTCATGTCGTGCGAGCAGGCTGCGTCGACACCCTCGGTGCCGTTTGCCTCGAAGTGCTTCACAAGCTCGTCGACGGGCTTTGCACGGTCGGCGTTGCGGTCGTAGTAGGAGTTGAACATCTTGAGGAACGCCCACTGTGTCCATTTGTAGAACTCGGGGTCGCAGGTGCGGATGCAGCGGTCCCAGTCGAACGAGAAGCCGATGTTGTCGAGCTGCTTGCAGTAGCGCTCGACATTGACGCGCGTAGTCACCTCGGGATGCTGGCCCGTCTGAATAGCATACTGCTCGGCTGGCAGGCCGTAGGCGTCAAAACCCATGGGATGGAGTACATTGAAGCCGTTAAGACGTTTATAGCGCGAGAAAATGTCGCTTGCAATATAGCCCAGAGGATGGCCTACATGCAGGCCCGCTCCCGACGGGTAAGGAAACATGTCGAGAACATAGTATTTGGGACGCGAATGGTCGATTTCCACGTGATATATGTCGCTGTCCTTCCAGTATTTGTGGACGCGGCTTTCGATGTCTTTATGGTTGTATTCCATGCTATGTGTGATTTTGATTGCAAAATTACTAAAAATCCGCCAAACCGTGCCTATTTATCAGCGATTTGTGCGGATTTGTATGGAGTACGGCGTGCGTAGGCTCCCTTACTGCTGTTTATCTTCGTCTTTATTTTTGAAGAGTTCCTCTCGTTCGTCAAGGGTGAAATCGCGGGCAAGGAGTGATATGAACTGCGAGATTTGTTTGAAGGCGCGCTCGGTCTCAGGCGATATCTCTTTGTGCTGCAGACGCAGAAGCAACTGCGCGTAGAGGGCGTTGAAGCATGTCTCGATTTCGCCGGCCTTTTCATCGCCCGATTTAGCGCGCAGCTCCACAATAAAGGGGAGTGTGTTGTAGAATTCGCGGCGGTATTCGTCGAAATCGGAGTCCGGGTCGGCCATTATCTGCCGGTGAAGGTCGGCGAGCGCGCCTATTATATTGCGGTTCATCTGCAGATGACCTTTGGCTGCCACATCCTCGCGGCGCATCATGTCAATCAGGGATTCGTACCATTCGTGAATCTGCTTGCGCGATTCTTCGGGGAATCCTTTTACAATGGTGTCGTCTATCCGGTCGATGTCGAGGCCGTTCGCACGGATGAGGTCCTCGATTTGCCACATATAGAGGAGATAACTTGCTATATTTTCTTTTCGGAGTTGAGATGCTATGACCATAGTTAAATTAATAATAAAAAAGTGCCGGCAACCGTCGCTTCACAGTTGCGGTGCCGGCAATTTATATCAATCAATATTGCTGAAAAAGCTGTTTTTCAATGTTCAGTACGTATATATGACGCACGCCAAATGAAAAAGTTACTTTCCGGACAGATATTTAACTATTCTTTACCAAAAATTGAGTCGTGGCGGTGAAGCATATTGAGGAATTTGAGGTCATCTCGCAGAGGAGCGACTGTCACACGTCCGTCATTGTTTTCGGTCCAGTTGTGATAGTTGGCATAGCCGAGGGTGAGGGCCTGCTCGGCACACTCCATGGCTTTGTCGAGGTCACCGCTCTGGCTGTAGTAGCATGCCGCGTAATAGTGAATGAGACCATCGAAGTCTACAACGGTGCGGAGTATATTGTTCATCCAGCGGTCTCCGCCTTCTTTATCACCGAGGAAAAGCAGGGCGAAGCCTTTGAGCGAGCGCGGATTGTCAAGGTAATAGTTCTCCATTTCCGACACCTGCTCGTAGAGAGCGCGTGCGTTTTTCTCTTTGTTGAGATATTTCTCGTATATCCATGCGCGGAGCATTGGATAAGTCGCATTTTCGGCATCATTGAGCATGGCCTCGCCGAGGAGGTTCGTGGCTTCCTCATAGTTTGCGACTCCGACGTATGCGAGCGCCATTTCGGTGAGTGCCTCGTTCGACTGGCGGTCGACGGCGAGGGCCTGTGCGGCTACTTTGATAGCATCGTCATGCCGTCCGAGTGCGCGCAGAATGCGTGATTTTACTACATAATATGAGGCATTGTCGGTAATCATCGACAGGGCGCGGTCCGCGTTGTCGAGGGCTTCCGTATAGTTGCCAAGGCAATAATTGCATTCGGCAATGGAAGCATATATGCCGTAGTAGTTGTATATTTTTTTGTCAAGTATTTCCTGATAGTCGTTTATCGCGGCGAGATAGTGGAAATGTGCCTGCGCTACAACGGCGCGGATGTAGCGGAACATGCCTACTTCAGGTGCTGTCGTTATTGCATTGGTGAGGCCTGCCATGGTGGCGGGATAGTTGGTGTTGCCGTATTCGAGCAGGGCGTTGATGGCACGTTCATTCTTGCTGTCGCAGCTGAGGGCGAGGATGAAGTCGCTCACAGCGCCGTTATGGTCGCCCATTTGTTTGCGCACCGATGCACGGCGTATGTAGATTTCCGCATTGCTGGGGTCGACGCCTACGGCTTTTTCAAGGAGTTCGTTGGCCATGCCGAGATTGTTTTCTTTCACGGCGATGCGGGCCTGTCCGATGTATGGTTCGGCAGTACGTGAATTGAGACGCTCGAGCTTTATGAAGCCTGTTTTGGCATCTGCATAGTTGCCGAGGGTGTAGTCGGTGTTGGCTTTCTGATATACCACGGCATACGAGTCGGGTGCGATTCGGATGGCTTCCTTAAGGTCGTTGAGGGCTTCCTGAGGACGGTGTGTCTCGTTATATATGCCTGCACGGAGAATATAGGAGCGCAGACGCACGTCTTCTTCTTTTTCAGGAGCGAGCTCAAGGACTTTGGTTACGTCCTCAAGGGCCTTGATATATTCGCTGTGACGGTAGTATTCGTCTGCACGTGCGAGGTAAATGCCGTAATTCGAGGGGTTGGCTGCGAGTTCCTCGGCATATACCGCCAGCACGGCCTGTGTCATAGGATTCTGTATGGAGGACTGTGCTTTGGCTCCCGTCACGGCAGCCGCAAGCAACAGTGCGGATGCGATAATGCGTAATTTCATATTGGTTTATTCGTTGGATAAAAATATGTTATGCGTTGAACGTGTCAATGGTTCTCCGTATTGCTGCGAGACGCATCAGAAGAGGTTCGAGCAAATCGAGCCGCAGCATGTTTGCTCCGTCGCTCTTGGCTACAGCCGGATTGGGGTGAGTCTCCATGAAGAGACCGTCGGCACCGGTGGCTACTGCGGCACGGGCTATGGTCTCTATCAGTTCAGGACATCCGCCTGTGACGCCGCCGGCAGTGTTGGGTTGCTGCAGAGAGTGGGTACAGTCTACGATTACCGGGCAGCGGCAGGCCTGTTGCATACGCGGCACACCGCGGAAGTCGACCACAAGGTCACCGTAGCCGAAGGTGGTGCCGCGTTCGGTGACGGCGACATCATCGTTGCCGCAAGCCCGTATCTTATCTACGGCGAATCTCATCGATTCGGGAGAGAGAAACTGACCTTTCTTTACGTTTACAGACTTGCCGGTGCGCGCCGCGGCAACCAGCAAATCGGTCTGCCGGCACAGAAATGCCGGTATCTGGAGTATGTCGACAAAATCGGCGGCCATAGCCGCTTCCTGAGGCTGATGTATGTCGGTGACAACGGGTACATCGAGTTCGCGTCCTACGGCATTGAGTATGGTGAGAGCCTTTATGTCGCCTATGCCGCTGAAAGAATCGAGACGGCTGCGGTTGGCCTTGCGGTAGCTGCCTTTGAAAGCGAAAGGAATGCCGAGGCTGTCGCATATTTCTTTGATGCGGCGTCCGGTGGCGAATGCCATTTCTTCGCCTTCGATTACGCACGGGCCTGCTAAGAGGAAGAAGCCGGGTCCGGCGTTGAGTTCTGCAAGTGTCTTTGCCATATTGTGATTATGAAAATACTTGGTTTACAATATGAATGGTGTCTGTGCCTACGAGAGCTGCCGTCTCGGTGCGCAGACGGTTGTCGCCCATGGTGACAGGCGTGAATCCCGCGTTGAGGCACGCTTCGATTTCAGCAGGCGAGAAATCTCCTTCCGGCCCGATGAGCAGTGTCACGTCGGAGCCGGGGGCGTAGGCTTTCGCCAGAAGGCGGCGCGGTGTGTCGGCATCACAGTATCCAACGAATTTCTGAGCGGGTGACGCGGCATATTCCGCAAGGAAATTTTTCAGCGTCACAGTGTCGTCGATGCGGGGCAATACGGCTTTAAGCGACTGTTTCATGGCCGAGACAGCTATTTTCTCTATGCGCTCACGTTTGAGCTCCTTGCGTTCGGAGCGCTCGCAGCGCAACGGCACGAAGCGGTCGATGCCTATTTCGACGAGTTTCTCCACAAGCCACTCCATGCGGTCGGCGTGCTTTGTGGGGGCCACAGCCACGGTGATATATGGTTTCCATACTTTCTGCATGGCTATGCGCTCCACGATTTCCACGGCGGCTCCCCGGTGGTTGTCGTCAAGCAGACGGCAGCGGAAAAGAGTCCCCTTGCCGTCGACGGCCTCAACCTCGTCGCCCGGACGACGGCGGAGCACACGCACGGCATGCTCGCTCTCCCCTTCGGGAAGCAGTCCGGTCGTGTCGATGTCGGGAGCGTAGAAGCGTATCATGTCAGATTGCGTCGTCTGGTGTGTCTTCGGCGGTCTTGATTTCTTTCTCTGTTGTCTTGTGCGAGTCGTGCTCGTGGAAGATGAATATGAAGAGAATAGCCACGACAGCGGCATAACCTGCGAAAATCATCCACGAGGTGCTCCAGCCTTCAGTCTGGTCGAGCCCGGGAGCTTTTGAATATACGTTGTGATTGATTACAGCCTGCGCGCAGAGTGTGCCCACAGTTGCGCCGATGCCGTTGGTCATTATCATAAAGAGGCCCTGAGCCGACGAACGGATGTCTTTGGTAGTCTTTTTATCTACATACAGCGAGCCCGATACATTGAAGAAGTCGAAAGCCACGCCGTAGACAATCATAGAGAGGATAAAGAGCCACACGCCGTTGCCGGGATTGCCGAGACCGAAAAAGCCGAAGCGGAATACCCATGCGCCCATGGCCATGAGCATCACGGTCTTGATGCCGTAGCGACGCAGGAAGAAAGGTATCAGGAGTATACAGAGTGTCTCGCTCACCTGCGATATGGAGATGAGGGCGTTGGCGTTGTGCACGCCCCATGCGTCGGCGAACTCCGGAATCGCTCCGAAACTTTGTATGAAGGGGTTGGCAAAACTGTTGGTAATCTGCAGGGATACACCCAGAAGCATGGAGAATATGAAGAATATAGCCATGTCTTTCTTCTTGAAGAGTGCGAATGCCTTGAGTCCGAGGGCTTCCGAGAGCGATTTGTGGCCACCGCCTTTATTGACTGCGCATTTAGGCATGGTAAGCGAGTACAGGGCCATTACAAAACTGAGAATGCCGGAGGTGACGAGCTGAGCTGCTGTATTCTGGTAACCGGTGAAGTTGACAAACAGCATAGCGCATATAAAACCGACAGTACCGAACACGCGCACCGGAGGGAAGTGCTTCACGCTGTCGAGGCCCGCTTTGTCGAGTGCTGAGTATGCTACCGAGTTCGACAGACCTATTGTGGGCATGAAGAAGGCTACCGACACTGTGTAGAGAGTGAAGAGAATTCCTGCCGAAAGTTCTGTGGCAAGGAGGCCGTAGATACCAGCGGCAAGCATGAACGCGCCGGCGATGAAGTGGCATATGCTGAGTGTTTTCTGGGCCTGTATCCAGCGGTCGGCCACAATGCCTATCAGGGCAGGCATGAAAAGTGAGACCACGCCCTGAATGGCGTAGAACCATGCAATGTTTTCGCCCAGTCCGTTGAGGGCAAGATAAGCGCCGAGAGAAGTGAGGTAAGAGCCCCATACGGCAAATTCGAGGAAGCCGAGCACAGATAAGCGGGCTTTGAGCGCTAAGGTATTCATTTTCGAATAAGGTTTTATGTTTTTCAGATATGATTAGGTGTTGAATCGCAGTTGCCGTCTCGTCGGGCCTTTTTCTTTTCGAGAATCATGCTTATGCGTTCGGCTTCTTCGTATTCTTCATAGTCGATAAGTTCGGAGAGGGTGATTTCGAGTTGTTCGATGCTCATCTGTTCGGGACGCGGAGCCTCATTGCTGTTGTAAGGCGTCCGTGTGTATCTTGGCGAATGTCCCGCATCGTCATCATCAAATGCCGGTGTGCTGTCGTCTGCTTCTTCTTCGAGGCTGTCCTCGTCGAGTTCGCCGCTTTTGGTGAATTCTCCGTTGTCGATGATGAATCCGGTGCGTTCGAGTATGTCGGGGGTGGTGTAGATAGGTGCGTGTGCCCGCAGGGCTATAGCTATTGCGTCGGACGTGCGCGCGTCAATTGTGACCGTGCGGTTCCCGTCGGTGAATGTGAGCTCGCTTGAGAATATGCCGTCCTCAAAGCGATAAATGAATACCTGCGAGAGCTTTACGCCGAATGCATGGGCAAAACTCACAAAGAGGTCGTGAGTTAGGGGCCGAGGGGTGCGTATGCCTTCGAGTGAAATGGCGATTGACTGAGCCTCTGAAGCTCCGATTACCACGGGTATGCGCCGGGGACCTTCGCTCTCTGCGAGAATAAGCGCATAGGCACCCGATTGGAGCTGGCTGTACGATAGGCCGAGCACATAGAGGCTGATTCTGTCGTCCATATTACACTCTGTTTAAGTTTGAGGATATTACGGCTCGTCCGGTAATAATGCCCGAGCCGTAGCACAGGCGAGCCGAAGGGTCGTAGACGGCTGTAAACTGTCCGGGTGCGATTCCCTGGACTTTAATGTCCGACTCTATGACATATTCCCCCGCGGCATCGGGCATACGGCGTATGCGGCCGGGGAGGAATTCGGGAGTGTGGCGGTTTTTGAAAGTCACAGGTATGCCTTCCTCGCCGAGCACTTCGTCGCCCCACGGATTACGGGTGATGAAATGCATCTCGCCGAGATGTAGTGTATGGCCGTATTGTTTTTCGGTGTCGTAGCCGCGTGAGACGTAGAGTACGTTTTCGTCCACGTTCTTGCGTACGACAAACCAGGGGCCTCCGCTTAGCCCGAGGCCTTTGCGCTGCCCTATGGTGTGGAACCAGTAGCCACGGTGTTCTCCGAGTTTGCGGCCGGTCTCGATTTCGATAATCGGGCCGGGCTTTTCACCCAGATGACGTCGGATGAAGTCGTTGTAATTGATTTTTCCGAGGAAACATATGCCCTGGGAGTCACGTCTGAAGGCATTTGGAAGCTTTGCCGCGGCGGCTATACGGCGTACTTCGGCTTTGGGCAGGTCACCCAGGGGGAAGATTATGTGCCGCAGCTGTTCGCCGCTGATGCGTGCCAGAAAATCTGTCTGGTCTTTCACCGGGTCGACGGCTGTGGCGAGCCACTTCACGCCCTTGGGGTCGATATAAGTGGAAGCGTAGTGACCGGTGGCGGTCTGAAAGAATTCATGACCCCACCGCTGCTCGAAATATCCGAACTTGATAATCGAGTTGCACATTATGTCAGGGTTCGGGGTGAGACCGGCACGGACAGTGCGGAGGGCGTATTCCATTACGTTGTCCCAGTACTCCTGATGCAGCGACACCACGTCGAACGGCAGGCCGTATTTATGCGCGATGAGGGCACACATCTCTATATCTTCTTCGGCCGAGCAATCGCCTTCGTCGGTGTCCATGCCGATGCGGATATAGAACAGATGCATGGGGATGCCCTGTTCGTGCAGACGGTGAACGGCTACGGCGCTGTCAACACCACCCGATATCAGTACTGCAGTGGTCTCGGCCTTTGTGCTCATTTTGCCTCCTCTGTGGTTTGGGTCTGCTGCTTTTTGGCGGCTTCAATTGCGGCCTCGCGCAGCTGTTTCTTGATTTCGGCCTGATTCTTCTTGAGCTGAACTGCACCCCGGAACGAGTTGAGAAAATAACTCTCGTTGACTCCTGACAGAAGCACTTTGTGGTCCTTGTTCAGGAAATAGAACGTAGGCAGAGAACGGATGTCGAAGTAATCGTAAGCCTCCGGCATGGCAATGCACTGCCAGCCTTCGGGTATGTCGGCACGGGCTTTTGTCCAGCTTTCATCTGTGGTCTCGCCGGGATAGATGCTCACAATGGTAAGCTCGCCGTTCTTCACCAGCTCCTGAGTGGAGGGGTCGGCGTTGAAACGCACACGGGCCATGGAACATTCCATGCATTCGGGGTCGTTGAAGAAAAGGAATATGGAGTTGCCGGTGATTTCGTCAAGTGTGCCGCTTGCACCGTCACTCTTAACTATCGCAATGGGGGGGACGGTAGCGCCTACTGATGAACTTTCGAGTATGCGCACCTGACCTTCGTAGCGTGCACGGTCTGCTTTCGATATTTTTTTGTTGGTGGCTGCGGCTTTGGCGAAGGGCAGATATACTTCGGGCGAGAGGTACTGTGCCGTGTCGCTGAAGAGCCAGTTTTCGGCCATGTTTGCCAGCTGGAGGGTCACATCGCCTTTTTTTTCGAAGCGTTTGAGCAGCTTGTCAATGGCGACGTGTGCGGTGTCGGCCGAAGCGTGGGGAATTATGCTAATCCAGTCGCCGAACACGGTATTGAATTTCTCCGGTTCCTTCATGGCGCGGTCGAAGTTGCATCTGTCCCAGAAGCGGTTAACGATATAGTTACAGCGGTTCTGAAACAACTGCATGGTATCCGGTGGCACAGGATATGGGAAGAGGTCGCCGGTCGCTGCGGAGGTACGCACCGCGCCGGCGGTGAGTACAATCAAAAATATGATACTGTATATAATTCTTTTCATAACTGTTACTCGGCTCAGAATGCCTTTATCGGGCAAAATTAGCAAAAAACTGCCACGCGGCAAAATCGGCTCTCTTAAAATTGTAGAAATGGCCGCCTTATTGGCTCTAACAAACTTAGATGCCCGAAAGTTAAAAGAGAACTTTAGTGTCAGCCTGTAATGTCAAAACAGGCCGCAACTCCGGGTGGAATTGCGGCCTGTGATAAGATTGGCAGTGCGAACTATTATTCGCCTACTGCCTGAACGAAGTTGAGTGAGCGGTTGTCGATTTTGTCGCTGCCCAGAAGGAGAACGAGGGTGTTGGGACGACGGGCGAGACCGAATGTAGAGTTGAATCGGTTGCCGTATTCAGCCTCGTTGTAGGGGCGGTTGTCTGTGTCAATCTGTTTTACTTCAAAAACCATGACACCGCGGTTGCCTTTGACAGGACCTACGAGCTTACCCTGAGGAGCTGCTGCAATGGCACCCTGAAGAGCACTCTCGCCTACGCCTACGCTGAGAAGAGTGGGAGTGGTGATGTTTACGTTACCCTCGGCTACTTCGGCGTTCATGAGTTTGCTGTAGCCTTCTATGTCATTGGCTTTGCCGGCATAATCAGCCAGAAGCTTCTCGGCTTTCTTTGCATTGCGTGCCTGAGTTGTGAGACGGGTGTTGATGGCAGGGCTGGTGTAGGGGAGGTAATCGTTATAGATGTCTTTGACAGCCACTGCGAGCAGATACGACTGGCGGTCGTCCTGAAGGAGGGGAGATACCTGACCTTTCTTGGCATCCATGGCCCATTTTACGAAACGGCGGCTTTCGTGTGCGTTGCCTATGCCGACCGACGAGTTGCTGACCTGGTCGGAGAGAAGCGAGTAACCGGCATCGGTGGCGTTTTTCTCGAATTCGTCAGCCGACGAGTTGTTGCTTACATATGTGCGGAGTGCGGTGGAGAGGTCAGAGAGGGTTTCCTGTGAGGGGTCAACGGTGAATTCAATCACTGCGAGGTCATAGAAGTCTTTGGGGCTGTTGCGCTTGTTCACGCGGTAGATTGCGCTCACGGCGTTGCCCTGAATGCTGTCGGTGAGGATGAATGCCTTCCCGATTGTTGCGTTTGCGAGTGCATCGCGTACTTTAGCGTCAATGCCGGTTACCTCGAGAGAAGTCCAGACGCTGTCCTGACCGGCGATATTAGAGCCGTTTGAGAGGCTTGCGAGGGCGGTCGAGGGAGTGATTGTCGCGAGGATGCTGTCGAGGTTCACTTCGGGAGCGGCCTGGAGCATCGAGATGTTGATTGAGTCGATGCCGGTGGATGTCTCAAGTACTTTGGCGATAGTGTATGTGTCGCTTTCGCGGTTGATAACTGCTGCCGTGCCGATGGGATTCTCCTTGACGAACTTGCTGAGGTTGTTGTCGCGGATGGCTGACAGCGGCACACGCTCTGTGCTTACTACGAAGCGGGAGTCGGCGGCTACGCCTTCAGTGCCGGGTTTTTCGTTAAGGGCGACTACGGCGTTCTCAACTGCATTCTGGCCTTCGATGCGGTCGGCACGCGAGGGTTCGATAGGCACATAGATGTACTGGATTTCACGAGTCTCCTCAGGAATGCGGTAGTTTTCTTTTTCCGATTCCCAGTATGCCTTGACGTCGGCGTCGGAGAATTCGATGGCTTCGTCGGGAACGCCTGCGATGTCTTTGTTCACGTAAGAGATGTGACGCGATACGGCGTTGTCATCATAGAAGTTTTTTGCATCGAGTTTGTTGTATGTGTAGAGACCGTTGACGAGGCTCATGAATTTCTGGTTGAGCATGGCAGCCTCGACGTTTTTCTCCTGGTCGGACCAAATGGAGCGGAGCTGCTGGCCGGCTTCTGCGGGAAGGCCGTATTTGGCGGGATTCTGGATTGCATCGAAGATTACAGAACCGGAAATCTCGGGGAGGCCGAGCTGCTGCGACAGATAGTAAATCATCTGCTGGGCTGCGGGGTGGGGGTGCTCGCCGGTGAGAGCTTCGGAGAGCTCTTTGTCTGTAACCTTGATGCCAAGGTCATTGTACTCTTTCTTGAGGAGCTGCTCGGTGAGGAGACCCTGAATGACTGTCTGTGTGAGAACATCGTTGCTGTAATCGCGTCCCTGATTGCGGAGCTGCTCGCCTGCCTGTGCCAGACGCTGCTGGTAGTCCTGATATTCAACTGTTACACCGCCGGCTTTAGCCACGGTGGTGGGATGGCCGAAGTAAGTGCGGCCGGATGTGAGGAAGTCACCCAGGATAAAAGCGAGGAGCGCAACTATGATAATGATGAACAGTAGCGCCGATTTTTTCCTGATTTTCTCTAAGGTTGCCATTGTATGATAAGTGGTTTTATTATTTTCGTGATAAAAAGCGCACAAAGATACGCTTTTTTGCCGAAACTTCAAAGGAAGGGCTAAAAAATCGCATTATTTGCCGTCAAAAATCATCAAAAAAATCATCAGAAGTCATCAGAACTCGACCGAGAGACGCACGTTGAACTGCCGCCGCGTGAGGTAGTTGGGCACGGCGTACTGGATGTTGTTGACGTCGGTCACCCAGTAGTAGCTGCTTACGTTGCTTATGTCGAGCAAATTGAATACATCGACACCGAGCCAGACATTCTTGAACGAACGGAAGAAGCCTGTGCGATGTTCGCCTTCCTTAGGAGGTGAAAGGAGGGCATATGCAAGTCCTATGTCGACGCGCTTGTAGGCCGGGGGCCGGAAATAACCCTTGTCACGGCTGCCCCGCGGGGGTGTCATGGGCAGGCCGTCGGAGAAAATACCCCGCAGGCTGAATTTAAGCTTGGGAAACTTCGGGAAATAGTCGGTGAAGAACATCGCGAAAGAATACCGCTGGTCGGTGGGACGAGGCACTTTTTTGCCGTTAAGCTCTTCCATTGTCTTCATCAGTGAGAAGCTGAGCCACGAATCGCTGCCCGGTACGAACTGGCCGAAAAGCTTCATGTCGAGCCCGTAGGTGTAGCCTTTGGTGAGATTCTGTCCGGCATATACCAGCTTGAGGTTGTCGATTTCATAGGGTATGAGGTTGCCGAGTTTTTTGTAGTAAGCCTCTCCCGAGATTTTGAACGGACGGCCCATTGCCCGGAATGTATAGTCGGCACCTGCTATGAACTGCAGCGAGCGCTGGCTCTTGATGTCGGAGTTGAGCTGTATTATTATATTGCCCTGCTCGTCTTCGACGGGCATGCGGAATTCCTTATAGAAGGGAGCCTGATAGTAGAGGCCGGTGGCGAATCGGAGCGACAGGCGCTGGTTGCCAGCCGGCACGAAGCCTATGCTGAGACGCGGGCTGACGAGGAATTCCTTGTTCCATGTCCAGTATGAAAACCTCAGGCCGCCGTTGATATTGAAATATCCGCGACTCGAATCAATGCGGTAGGTATCCATGGCATAGAACGACATGCGCTGGGTGGTGATGTCGTGGTGCGATGAACGGTTGAATACAACTTTAAGTGCATCGGGGTCGAAAGGCAGGGAGAACCCCGCCGAATCTCGGAGTTCCCATTCGCGCTCGCGGTCGTAGATTTTTTCGGAATTGAAATTGATACCGTAGCTGATGTTGTGGCGGCTGATGCCGGTGGCACCGCGGAGACCGAGCGAGAATACGGATGCCTTGAAGCGGTTGCGGGCGTGCTCGTGATAGCGTCCGACACCGAGTTCGCCGCCTATGCCGTCGCTGTCGCCGGTGCCGCCGGTACCGGCCTGGTCGAGCCAGTATTCACCCGATATGTCGTAAGACACGAGTTCGTTGGTGAAATATCCCGAGGCCAAAAGTGCGAATTCGTTGGCCTTGTTTGGCTTGAAGGTAAGAGTCCCGGCTCCGAAATATGTCTCGAACCGGTCTTTCTCCATGCCGTCGAAGAACACCGTAAATTCCTTTGCATCGGTCGATGTGCCGAATTTTGTAGTGCGGTTGTGAGGAATGAATTTATAATTGTTCACCGACACGTTGCCAAGTACTGACAGCTTCCATTTTGGACTGAAAGCTAAGGTCATATGTGTCTGATAGTCGAAAAAACGCGGGTCGTACTCGCCTTTCTCATCAAGTGAGCCGAGCAGCGAGGAGTTCTGTTTGTAGCGGATGCCGTGGAGCTGTGTGAAACGCTTGTGATTGGAGCCGATAGTGACTGAGCCGCCCATGAGCGATGCCGAGACAGCGCCTTCGAAGGCCTCCGGCTCGCGGTATGTGATATCGAGAGCCGAACTCATCCTGTCGCCGTATTGCGCAGAGAAGCCGCCGGTTGAGAAGCCAATTGCGCCTACCATATCGGGATTGACGATGCTGAGTCCTTCCTGCTGGCCCGAAGACACAAGCTGGGGACGGTAAACCTCGATGCCGTTGATATACACGCTGTTTTCGTCGTAAGAACCGCCGCGGACGCTGTACTGGCTCGACATCTCATTGTTTGAGTTTACTCCGGCCAGGGTTGTGAGCATTGATTCGACGGAGCCGCCCGATACGTCGGGAGCCAGCTTGAAGTCGTTGCGGTCGAGTTTCTGCATGCCGCCCATCTGTTTCTGATAGTCTGTGACCTCGATGCCTCCGAGAGCATATGATGCCGGCTGCATCTTCACGTTGACGGTCACTTCGCCCGAAGGATTTATCAGTCGCCGGCGTGATTCCTCATAGCCTATGCAAGTGAAAGTGATGCGCAGCGTGTCGGTCTCGGGCGAGGTGAGGGCATAGCGTCCGTCGGCTCCGGTGGTGGTGCCGATAGCCTTGCCTATTTTTACGGTGACAAACTCCATGGGCTCGTTGTTCTCGTCGGTCACTGTTCCCGTGATTTTTACGGAACCTTTGGCCGAGGCTGCAAGAGCGCCGAGCAGCACGAAGTAAAGTATTATGATAATGCGGAGTTTCTTCATTACTTTCTTATAACGAAAAAACTCTGTGAAAATTGCACGGATGCTATATATCAGGCGCTCACCTGCACGGGAATGCCCGTTGCGGCTGTGATGCGCGCCGCTATGGCCTCGAGTTCCTCACGAGTCACCCGACGCAGATTCACTTCTGGCGTCGGACGGTCAATGGTGTAGAGCATGATTTCTCCGGGCATTATGCGGAGGTAAGCTTCTATGAGGGCCTTGATTTCGGCTTCGGTACTGTTGTCCAGAGGCTTGCCGTCGTGTTCGCCCCGACATATCATGGTCTGCACTATTCCCTGCCTGCCGAATGATGCAATCCGGTCAATTACGGCCGAGAGGTCGTAACCCGGCGCCGGCCGGTCGAGAGCCTGCACGGTGTCGGCTATGGCGCTGTCGAGCTTGAGTATGTTGTTGTCGACTTTTGAGAGAGCACGGTGCACACTTTCGCTGCCGAGGCGTGTGGAATTGGTAAGAACGCTGATTTTCACTTCGGGGAAATAACGGTTGCGCAGAGCTATTGTGTCATCAATGACTCCTTCGAAGTCTGGATGAAGCGTCGGTTCGCCGTTCCCCGAGAATGTAATCACGTCAAGATGCTCGCCGGAGGCTTTCATGGCCGCGAGTTTCTCGCCTAGCAAGCGTGCCACGTCTTCGCGCGAGGGCACTCCTGTAGTGCCGTGTCCCTGGGCGTTGTAGCCGGCTTCGCAGTACAGACAGTCGAAGGAACATATTTTGCCGTCGTCGGGCAGAAGGTTGATGCCGAGTGATGTGCCGAGACGGCGCGAGTGAATGGGACCGAATATGGTGGAGTGGAATAATACTCTCTGCATAGGTGTGTTATGCTATTTTACGTGTAAAAATCTTTGAGATATAACCGATGAGCAGTCCTACGGCGGCTACTGTGGCTATGACGAGCAGCAAATCGGCGGTGTGTAGTTCGACGGGATATACGTCGACCGACATCGCCTGCGGGTCGCCCCCGATTTTTATGAAGCCGAAATGCTGCTGAAGCAGCACGAGAATGCTGCCGAGCACCGTGCCGGCGACCCCTCCGGTAGCGGTAATGAGCCATCCTTCGGCAATGAACACCGAGCGCACCGAGCTGCGTGTTGCGCCCAGGGCGCGCAGAGTAGCCATGTCGGAGCGTTTCTCAATCACCATTAGGCTTAAGGTGGAGACTATGTTGAAAGAGGCTATGATTAGAATGAATACAAGCATGAGAAATGTGACCCATTTCTCTACTGCAATCATGCGGAAAGTCTCTGCCTGCTGACGGTCACGGCCGAGGATTTCGAAAGGTGCGACGGTGGAAGTATCAGTCTCAGTGATGTGTGCCAGAGCATCGCGGACAGCCTTTTCGACTTCCTTGGTATCGTATTCGGGCGCGGCCTTGATTTCAAGCCACGATGCCGCGTCTGTGTCGTATTCGAGCAGTCGGCGCACGTCCTCAAGTGGTGCGAGCACATAATCGGCATCATATTCGGGCTGGTCGACGCGGAAAACGCCTGTGAGCGCCACGGGCATCTGCCGGTAGGCTGTCGAAGGGTTGGCCGGGTTTATGCGGCCTGTACGACGCGGCATGTATATTTCGGCTGCCTGATAGGGTGACGGTCTGAGGCCGGTGCCGACGGCCACTCCGACGGAAGCCTGAATGGCCGTTATACTGTCCTCGAGGCCGTTTCGTGCTTCGAAGACACCATCAATGAGCAGACGGTCGATATCGACGATTTCGGGATAGCGCTCCGGGTCGACTCCTTTGACAATCACGGGTTTCTGGGCCTGCGCAGTGGTTAAGAGTGCTCTCTCCTGCAGCACGGGCATAGCTGTGGCTACCTGAGGAAGTCTCTCGAGTATTATCGCGAGCGAATCAGCGCCTGAGAAGGTCTTCACTGCCGGACGCACGGCCTTTATGTCGGGGTCAATCAGCGACAGATGGCTTGTGGCAAGACCGGTGAAGCCGTTGAACACTGACAATACAATCACTATGGCCGCAGTTGCTACGGCCACACCGGCAATGGAGATGAAAGAGATGACATTCACTACCTTATGCGACTTGCGCGCGAAAAGGTAGCGGAGTGCTATACGGAAAATCACTGATTGAGGAGCGAGTCGATATTTGCTACGTAGTCGAGCGAGTCGTCGAGATAGAACTGCAACTCGGGCACTTTACGGAGCTGGAAGCGCACTTTCTGCGCGAGTTCGTAGCGGATTGTCCTGGCAGAGCTGTTGATGTTCTCTATCATTTCGGCTGATTTCTCCGAAGGGAAAACGGACAGGTATGCCCTGGCAATCGAAAGGTCGGGAGTGACACGGACTGCGCTCACCGATACAATCACACCATGGGTTTTGGCTGTCTGCTGACGGAAAATCTCACTCAGTTCTTTCTGAAGGAGACGCGATATTTTTGCCTGACGGGTAGTTTCCATATTAAAATGATTTAAAAACGGACGCGACGTGTGTCCTTATTATTAAACACATCATCCGTCGCAAAGTTAACAAAAAAACGGCATACAAAAAAGCCGGAGCACAGCCCCGGCTTTTTAAACTGAGAAAATAAGGTCTTAACGTCCGCCGCCGAGAGCCTGATAGAGACTGATGACCGAGCGTGCGCGTGCGAGTTCGGTATTAATCTGCGAAATCTGTGCCGAAAGCAGACTCTGCTGTGCAGTGAGCACTTCGAGATAGTTGGTCGTTCCTGTCGAGTACACCATGAGGTCGTTGGTATAATCAACCGATTTCTCGAGGTTGGCAATCTGCTCGTTGAGGAGCGACGATTTCTCGAAACTCTTGTCATAGACGGTAATAGCATCTTTCACCTCGGCGGCCGCCGAGAGCAGAGTGTACTCAAAGGTGTTGAGAGCCTGCTGCTGCTGAGCCTTGGCTCCTTTGAGACGGGCGATGTTCTGACCGCGGGAGAAGAGGGGGGCGGTCAGCGAGCCGGTGAGGTTGTAGAACCATTTGCCGGGATTCTGGATGAACGAACCCAGAACATTGGTGAAGCCGCCGCCCACACCGATGTTGATAGTGGGGTAGAAAGCGGCACGGGCGCTCGATGTGGCATAGTATGCGGCTGCAAGACCCTGCTCGGCTGCCCTGACATCGGGACGGACGGCAAGCTCCGACATGGGCACGCCGGCACGGAGTATCTGCGGCACCTGAATGTCGACTTTGTCGGTCACATCCCATTCCTGAGGATAGGTGTTGAGCAGCAGCGACATGGTGTTGTTGAGCTGGTCGAGCGACATCTCCAGGTCGGTGATTGAGGCAAGAATGCTGTAATAATTTGCGTTCGATTGCACGACAGCGGCTTCGGTCACGCCGCGTCCGGCTTCCTTGAGGTCGCGCATGGTCTGCACGGTCTCTTTCCAGAGTCCGGCAGTAGTGCGCGATAGGTTGAGCTGGTTGCGTACGGCGGCAATAGCGTAATATGTATTGGCCACGCCGGCGATAATCTGGCTGCGTGCGGCCTGGGCGTAAGCCTCGCTGCGCAGAAGTGCGGCCTGAGCGCCGCGCTTGCTGTTGAGCAGCTTGCCGAATATGTCGATTTCCCAGCTGAGCTGTGCCGGCAGCTGATATGACCAGCTGAGGTCGCTGCCTGCGGCGGAAGAGCCTGCACCGTTGGGTGCGAGAGCCACCGAGGGCAGATAAGCGAGTTTTGCACCGAGCACGTTGGCCTGAGCTACCTCTACGTTGAGCTGAGCGTTGCGCAGGTCGGTGTTGTTTTCAAGAGCCTGCTCGATGAGAGTTGCGAGCTTGGGGTCGGTGAACACCGTACGCCATCCCAGATTGCCGAAAGCGGTCGAGTCGACCGGCTGCTGCAAAGCTTCGGCGTAGGCCTTGGTAACGGGAGTGTCGACGGGTGTCTCGTACTTTTTGTATATTCCGCATCCGGAGAGCATTACTGCTGCTGCGACTGCGATGCCCATAAGGGCTATGTTGTTAAGTTTCATAATCTTGACAGTGTTGTTACTTGGCGTACTGTTCGATTTCTTTCTCGATAGTTCCACCTTTTTCTTCGTTGCTCCACTGGATAGGCTTGATTTTTTCCTGAATAATCTGGAAGACGGCGAAGAGAGCCGGAACTACGAAAATCTGGCAAATCATGCCTATGAGCATGCCGCCTACCGAGCCTGCACCGAGGGCACGGTTACCGTTGGCGCCTACACCCGACGAGAGCATCATAGGCAGAAGGCCGATAACCATGGCGAGCGAGGTCATGAGGATAGGACGGAGACGTGCACCGGCACCGGCGATTGCCGCATTGACGATGCTCATGCCGGTATTGCGGCGCTCGAGTGCGAACTCCACAATTAGAATGGCGTTCTTGGCAAGAAGACCGATAAGCATGATTAGCGCAATCTGCAGATAGATGTTGTTCGAGATGCCGAACATGCGGGCGAAGATAAATGCGCCTGCAAGGCCGAAGGGTATCGAGAGAATAACGGCGAAGGGCAGCGAGTAGCTTTCGTATTGTGCTGAAAGTAGCAGATATACGAAGAGGAGACACAGACCGAAGATTGTGGCCGTTGCTGAGCCCGACGATGAGCCGGCTTCCTCGCGTGTCATGCCGGAGTATTCGTAGCCGTAGCCCTGCGGAAGGGTCTGTGCGGCCACTCTCTCGATTGCTGCGATAGCGTCGCCCGACGAAACACCGGGGTTAGGCGTACCGGATACCGAAATCGAGGTAAACATGTTGAAACGGTTCATCAGGTCAGGACCGTACACTCGGGTGAGTTTCACGAAGTTGGCCACGGAAGCCATTTCATTGCCGTTGCGGATTTTGATGTTGGCAAGGGTCTCGGGGCTTACACGTGCCTCGGGAGCGGCCTGCATCATCACACGGTAGATTTTGCCGAAACGGTTGAAGTTCGACACGTACATCGAGCCGTAGTAGCCCTGCAGCGTGGTAAGAATCGTACGGGGACTGATGCCTGCGGCTTTGGCTTTGGCGGCATCGATGTCAATCATGTACTGGGGGAATGTAGGATTGAACGTGGTGTAGGCTGCCTGTATTTCGGGCTGCTTGTTGAGTTCGGCGAGGAAGCCCTGTACGACGGCGAAGAACTGGTTGATGTCGCCGCCGGTGCGGTCCTGAAGTTTCATTTCAAAACCGTTGGTTGCCGAGTAACCGGTAATCATAGGCGGTGCGAAAATCATCACGCGGCCGTCGCGCACATACTGGGCCGTGAGGCCGTAGAGCTGTTTGATGATATTTTCAGAGCTCTGGCTCTTGGGGCGTTCGCTCCAGTCTTTCAGCTTGATAATCAGGGCGGCGTATGTCGGGCCCTGTCCTGCGATGAAGCTGTAGCCGTTGATAGCCATACGTTTGTTTACGCCTGGGATGGTGCCGCAGAGCGAGTCGACCTGCTCCATTACCTCTACGGTGCGTTCCTGCGAGGTGCCCGGAGGCATGTCAATCATGGCGAAGATTACACCGGTATCTTCGTTGGGCACAAGGGCGCTCGGGGTGGTGACCATAAGCCATACGAGAACGAGCACTGATACGACAACGGCGACGAAAGCGGTGATTTTGTGGTGAGTGCACCATGAAGCGCCTTTCTTGTAGCCGGCGAGCAGCTTGCCGAAGCCTTTTTCAAAGCCGCGGTGGAAGCGCTTGCCGAAGAGGCCGAGCACAGCCACAACTGCCACTGCCGAAGCGATGACGAGACGGAGCATATGCTCAGTGCTGTACCAGCCGAGTACCATGAAAGTGATTGTGGCTACGAGCAGCACGAATGTGATGATGGGGTGGATGTCGAGCGAGAAAGTGCGTTTTACGCGTTTTACGGCGACTTCACCGGCAGCCTTGTAGGCGTCGCTCATGCGTTTGCCCAGCGGGTCGACACTTCCGTCGGCTTTATGAGGCTTGAGGAAGAGCGCGCACAGCGCAGGCGAAAGGGTAAGGGCGTTGACGGCCGAGAAGAAAATCGCTATGGCCATGGTGAGACCGAACTGGCGGTAGAACACACCTGCGGTGCCGGGCATGAACGATACGGGAATGAACACGAGCATCATCACGAGGGTGATTGATACGAGCGCGCCCGCGATTTCGCTCATGGCGTCGATAGCAGCACGGCGCGATGAGGTGTAGCCCTGGTCGAGCTTGGCGTGGACCGCCTCCACAACCACAATGGCATCGTCGACCACAATCGCAATCGCCAGCACGAGAGCCGACAGTGTGATAAGGTTGATGGAGAAACCTATGAGGTTGAGCACGAAGAATGTACCGATAAGCGCCACGGGAATGGCGATAGCCGGAATAATGGTGGAGCGGATATCCTGAAGGAACACATATACGACGAAGAACACGAGGATGAATGCCTCGATGAGGGTGTGAATCACAGTGTTAATCGAGGCAAAGAGGAAGTCGTTGTTGTTCATGGGAATCTCGAAAGCGGTACCCTGGGGAAGGTCGGCTTTGAGCTTGTCCACGAGCTTGAGACAGTCGTTGATAATCTGTGTGGCGTTGGAGCCAGGTGTCTGGAACACCATGCACGACGATGATACGTGGCCGTTGAGGAGGTTGGAGAAGCCGTATGTGACACGACCGAGTTCTATGTCGGCCACATCCTTGAGGTAGAGCACTTCGCCGTTCTGGCCGGTGCGCACTACGATTTCTCCGAACTCCTCAGGCTGCGACAGACGGCCGCGGTAACGCATCGTATACTGGAACGACTGGTTGCCCTGTTCGCCGAACGCGCCGGGAGCTGCCTCGATGTTCTGCTCGGCGAGGGCTGCCGACACGTCGGTAGGCTCCAGATGATACTGTGCCATGACTTCGGGCTTGAGCCATATACGCATTGAATAGTCGGCGCCGAACGCCATAACGTCACCTACGCCCGACACACGCTGGAGCTCGGGGATGACGTTGATTTTCATGTAGTTATCGAGAAATTCCTGCGAATACTTCGGAGTGGAGCAAGTGTCGGCGATTGCGACAGACAGAAGCATTGAGGTCTGACGTTTCTTGGTCTGCACGCCCACCTGATTTACTTCCGAGGGAAGGAGGTTCGAGGCCGAAGACACACGGTTCTGTACGTCTACGGCGGCCATATTGGGGTCGAAGCCCTGCTTGAAGTAAACGTTGATAGTAGCCGAACCGGTGTTGGTGGCTGTTGATTCCATGTAGGTCATGCCTTCGGCACCGTTGATGCTCTCTTCAAGAGGGGCGATGACGGAGTTGAGCACGGCATTGGCGTTGGCACCGCTGTAGGTGGTCGTCACGGAGATTGTAGGAGGTGCTATATCGGGGTACTGCGTGATAGGCAGTGACACAAGACCGATGATACCAAGCAGAACGATGAAGATTGAAATCACCGTAGAGAGCACCGGGCGGTTAATAAAAGTATCCAGTTTCATTGTGTGATAATGAAAGTTCGTGATAAATGAATGATGCTCCTTTTACTGAGCGGGAGCTGCTTCGGCGGTTTTGGGGGTGACGGCAGTACCGTTTCGTACGGTGGTGCCTACGCCTTCAGTGACGATGCGTTCGCCGCCGTTGAGACCTGAGGTGACAACGAAGGTCTTGCCGTCGTTATAGGGCAGCACTGTGATTTGCACGGGCACGGCTACATTGCTGTCATTGAGGGCATATACGTAGCGGAGGTCCTGAAGCTCGTAAGTCGCTTTCTGGGGAATGACAAGAGCGCTGTCGGCCACATGGGGCATGATGAGACGTCCTGTGTTGCCGCTGCGGAGCATTCCCGAGGGATTGGGGAAGAGCGCGCGTGCCGACGATGCGCCGGTGGCGTTGTCGACAAGACCCGAGACTGTGGCCACTTTGCCTTTGAGCGGATAGCGTGTGCCGTTGGCGAGCTCAAGCTCTACCTCGGGGAGATTCTTTATGCCGGCATCGATGCTTGTAGTGCCGCCGTTCGAGAGGTCGAGAAGGTCGTTCTCGGTGAGCGAGAAGTAAGCATAAACCTCGGAGTTATCGCTGATAGTGGTGAGGGGCTGAGCCGACGATGGGGAGGCAAGAGAGCCTTCGCGGTTGGGAATCACACCTACGACACCGTCGCTGGGTGCGGTCACGGTGGTGTAGGCCAGATTCTTGCGTGCCGATACGAGGGCGGCGTTGGCCTGTGCGAGGGTTGCTTTGGCCTGAGCGAGCTGATTGGCGGCGGTCTGCCATTCACTCTGGCTTATGATATTTTTGTCAAGGAGCATGCGTTTGTTCTGCTCGGTGATTTCAGCAGTCGATACTGCGCTCTTGGCCGAATTTACGTTTGCCAGAGCCTGGTCCACGGCTGCCTGGAACTGCACCTGGTCGATGATGAACAGAGGCTGTCCCTTGCGTACGTGCTGGCCCTCGTCCACACATACCTTGGTGATGAATCCGCTTACCTGAGGACGGATGTCGATGTCGGTCTTTCCTTTGAGCGTGACGGGATATGAGCTCTCATAAACGGCATTGGCGGGCTCGACGGTCATTACGGATACTGCGGGGGCCGGCATGGCTCCCTGCTGGGCCTGCTTATTGCCGCAAGAACCCAATGACAGCATTAATAATGCCGACAGTGCGCTGGTTGTTAACGCTTTAGTATTCATATTTCTTATTTGTGTATGATGTTACGTGTGATGGACAGGTAAAAAGATTGCAGACGAAATATGTTATATAACATAAATCGCCTGCAAAGGTACAAATTTTTATGGGCTGCTTATTTTCCGGATTCGCGAAAATATTAGCAGAAATGACTTATTCTCGGTTAAATTATGTAAATAATACTACTTTTTGGAATATTTACCTTTTTTATTCCCCGGAGGTAGGAAATGCGGATATTCGGAGCCTCTGCGCACCCATGGGTACGAGAATGATGTCTTCTACAGTCTCGGAGCGGGCAGCCCTTGCTGAGGGAAGTACGCCCGTAAGGCCCGTTTCGTCGATTGTCCATGATGGAATGCGCCGACCTTTTGCTTTCACTGCGAGGGGTGCGGCACCCTCGGCGAAGGGCTGGTTGTCGGCCGGCCATGCCAGTTTCTCGACCTCAAAGCCTGCAGTAGAATTGTTGTCGGGCAGAATCAGGGAGTAGTTCCATGGCGAATCGGCATAAATTTCGTAAGTGGGCCATTTTTCGGGGTCGGCGCCTTCAATCCAGTTGGAGTCATGGATGGCGGTTTTGCGTGAGTCGCGTTTTTCGTAGCGCTCCTTGATACGGAGCGAGAGAGTCAGTGGGCCGTAGTTTACGGAGGCGCTGTTTTGGTTCACGGTCCAGCGGCGTACGGAGAGTTCCATAGGGAAGACGAGCTCTACTGTGTCGCCTTTTTTCCATTGAGTCTCGACACGTGTGTACTGACCCGGCTCGAGCTCTGCCGGCAGTTTTTTTCCGTTCACAGCAATCGAGGCATTTTTTGTCCACGAAGGAATGCGGAAGTATAGCGGGAAGGTAGCCTTTCCTTTGAGGTCGATTGTGAAGCGGAGTGTATCGTCGAAGGGATATTGAGTGTTTTCAGTTATTGTTACGGTCTTTCCTCCGGCTACGGTCAGGGTCGCTTTGTTGGGTGAGTATACGGGGAATGCCGCGCCGCTGTCGGACGTGGAGTAGACAAGTGACTGCGTGAATGCGGGCCAGCCCAGGCCGTGGTTGTGCTGGCAGCACCGGCTGCTGAAGGGATTGAAGCTCACGAAGGGACCGGAGTTGTCGATGCCGGGATTGTGATTTTTTGAATCGCTCACCGTCATGTTGGGCGATGTGATGTAGCGGAGGCTGCGGAGCTCAGCGGTCATTGCGGCCGGGAAGGAATTGAAGGCTATGTCTTCCATGTTCTCGGCCCAGAGCGGGTCGGCGTTGACCGACAGCATGATGCCGTCGGATGCAATCTGTTCGGCGAAGCCGCATGTCTCGGTACCCTGACGCGGGTCGATGTAGCCTATGCGGGCATTCTCGTCGGAGCCGAACATACCGCCCGGAACTTGTCCGCAAGTACGCCGTACAAGCTCATAAACATTGTATGTAGCGTCCATAAGAGTGGAGTCGCCGGTGAGGAGGCTTACCTCGGCCGGTTCGCGGAAATATTGGGCGATGTTGACATTGTGCCAGTTGGGTAGTCGCGCCGGATTGGTGCAGTCGGCATTGTTGCGGTGTATTTTCTCAATCAGGGGGAGTACTGATTCGTCACCGGTCTTGCCATAGTACCATATGACTGACCATATATTGTCGCCGCCGCGGCAGTTTTCCCAGTAGTCTTTGATGAAATCTTTGTCGGGAACTGACATTTCCCATTCGAAGAAACGTTTCATAAGCTCAAGTACGCGCTTGTCGCCGGTCTCTTCGTAATATCCCTGCAGGCAGTCGAGCATAAGCATCTGGGCCCATATTTCGGGACGTTCGCCGCGTTTGTTCTCGGGACCGAAGAATCCGTCTTCTCTCTGTGATGCGATGACAGGCTCAAGCCACGCGGCAGCTTCCTGTTTCATCCTGTTGTCGTCGAGTATGTAGGCGAGACGGCTGTAGCCGCGGAGCCAGTAGGGTAGTTCTTCCCAGCCGTTGTGGGCTCCTTCGACGAGCCATGCGTTGTTGCTTTTGTCAAGCCATGCCGATATTTCGGAGAGATGGCCGTTTAGGCCGTCGCGCTGCAGTTCGAGCTGACGGAGCAGCCAGCCCTGAGGCACTATGCTTCCGAGGGGAAGTTTTTCAAGAGTGAGAGGACGCAGTCTGCTGTCGGAGATTGTTGTGGGGGGCTCTGGGAGATGCCTATGGTAACGGGTGAGGCCGCCGCGGCACCGAGCGATATGGATGCGGCGATTGCCGCTGCATACAAGCATTTCACGGTTTATAAAGATAATGATTGTTTACGTTCTGCAAAAATAATAAAAAAAACGATACCACGGAGGCTGGACAAAAAGAAGATGCCTGCTGTTGAATATTAGGATAAATAAGATTGGATTATTGACTAAAATGTGTACTTTTGTATCCGTAATCAAGAATCTGATTAACTTATTGACCAATCTAATCTTTACGCGAATGAAACAACTTTACGCAACGATTGCTGTTGTGGCCGCTGCATTGACAGGCGGGAGCGTGACTGCTTTGGCAGCACAACAGCAAGTGACGCCGGAAGGGTTTGTGTACAACATCTCGGATGCCGGCACAGCCTCGCTTTTTACTATTCTGCCGGGGATGCCCGGAGCTTCAGTTACAGAACTTACGATTCCGGATGTGATTAACTGTAACGGAGTTGACTATCCGGTGACCGCACTCGAAGCAAATTGCCTTAAGGGACATGCCTCCATTAAGAAACTTGTGCTCGGCAAAAATGTGACTGAAGTCGGCGACTACGCTTTGCAAGGCTGCATGTCTCTGTCGGAAGTGCAATTCGACGATGCCCTCAAAACAATAGGCAATATGTCGTTTTACCAGTGCACGTCGCTCGGTAATTTAACTTTTAACGAAGGACTCGAGACTATCGGTTCTTACACATTCTGGCAGAATCAGCCTGTAAAATCGGTGTATATTCCTGCTTCCGTAAAAAAAATCGGTGCCAACCCCTGGGGCGAATGCTCAGCTATGGAAAAAGTTGAGGTTGACCCCGCCAACACGAGCTACGTAGTTATTGACGGAGTTCTTTTCGATATCAATGTTGAGACGCTGATTTGCCTTCCGTGCGCGAAATATTTTATTGAGACCGGTATGGTTTACACAGTGCCTTCGACAGTCAAAGTTCTTCTGAACAACTGTATGCGGGCAAATCCGTTTATGATTGAATACGTACTGCCCGAAGGTCTTGAGACCATCGGTGCTCAGGCTTTCCTCGGATGTTCAAACCTGACAAAACTTAACATTCCTTCAACTGTGACCTCAATCGGTAATGATGTATTCCTTCTGCTTCCGAAACTGACATCATTTTCTGTCGCCGAAGGGAATAAAAAATATCGTTCTGAGAACGGAATGTTTCTCACCGCGGATAACAGTGAGCTTATTTACTGTCTGATTGCATCGCCCGATGTTGTTGTTCCCGAAGGCGTGAAATCTATCAGGACAAAATGCTTCCAGCAGAAGAGCGCTCTTGTCAATGTCACCCTGCCATCGACACTGCAATCTATCGGTGCCAATAGTTTTACGGGTTGTGAAAACTTGGAAAAGGTAACATTCAATGCCGGGCTGCAGACAATAGGCGACAATGCCTTCGCTAATTGTAAGAAACTCGTTGGAGCGGACCTTACTGGTGTCAGAACTATAGGCGCACAGGCTTTTGCACAGTGCGACATGCTGACGGATGTTAAATTCGGCCCCATGCTCCTCTCTCTCGGACGCCTTGCTTTTAATAATTGCTGGAATATCCGCAGTATCGAGCTACCCGGTACGATTGCTATGTTCGGAACCGGCGTTTTCTCCAACTGTCAGCGAATGACCACTATAAAATTAGGCGAAGGCCTCTCTGAAATCCCCGAAGGATGCTTCACTACCAATCTTCTGCTGGAAGAAATCACCATACCATCTTCAGTGAAGAAAATCGGCCGTGATGCCTTTAATTACAATATGAATCTGAAGCGTGTCACATTTAACGAGGGCCTCAAGTCGATTGGCGGCGGTGCATTTACTACATGTGACTTATTAAAAGTAGAGCTTCCGTCCACAGTCACCGAGATTGGCGATTTGTCGTTCTCCAACAATGTCAACATGGAATCATTTGTCGCAGGCAGCAATCTTAAGACTATAGGCTCCGGTGCTTTTGTCAATAATGTACTTCTTCAGAGTGCTGCTCTCAACGATGGTTTGGAATCCATTGGTGCTGATGCATTCTCAGGTACAGGCCTTACAGAAGTTGTTATTCCTGCAAGTGTTAAGTCTATCGGTAAAAATGTATTCGACTTGTGTGATGAGCTGGTGTTTATTGAAGACAGGGCTGAAACACCTCAGACCCTTACCGAAGATATTTTAGGTGAGGAATCGTATGATTATGTTGAACTTCGAGTGCCCGCTGCATCGGTCGAAGCATATAAGGCGGCCGATATATGGAGCAAGTTCAGTAATATTGTTCCATTATCTTCCGGTGTTGAAGATATCGAAAGCATAGGAGAGGTTCGCATTACGGATATTTACGACATTAACGGTGTTCGCCTTGATGCTCCGGCTCCCGGTCTGAATATCATACGCACATCCGACGGCAAAGTCCGTAAAGTTATGGTTCGATAATATTAAGTTCTATAATACAAATCTGCACATGCCTGACACCGGGCATGTGCAGGTTTTTTGTAAACATGATGAAAAACTGCCTAAATTAAAAAACGAAGTGCGAAAGTTTGGCCACTAAAAGCACCTCACTCCT
>CAJUKF010000009.1 GCA_910587355.1 uncultured Muribaculaceae bacterium | reverse complement strand
GTTCATGGGAGATATTACCTCTCATGATGAAATAACGTTTTAGAGGAAAGTTACACTTTTTCCGGTGGCTTACAGTGTCTTACCTTGAAAATCTGTAGTTCTTTGCACTTATTAAATCACAAAAATACTTATCAACAGCTAAGGCCTAGTCAAATCTTTCATTCCAAACACAAGCTTGTCCTAATCCATCAACCCTCTGAAAGCACTTTTTTCATAACGGAAATTGCTCAGTTATATCGTTGACTTTCAATACTAAAAATCAACTGTTGCGGTTGCTGATAAAGCGGAGAAGACCGCAGACAACGCGGCGGATGCCGGGACGAAAACTCAGCACGCGGTCGAACCACTTGATTTTAGGCGCGATGAATTTCACGACAAGTCCGACGTAGAACATCGCAAAAAGAGTGCCCACGCCCACGACATTGCTCATCCAGCGGCCGAAAAACACATAGCCGAGTATTACGGCAATGACCACAAGGGAGATGTCGACTATGATTTTCGCCTTGGGGAAAGGAAGCTCAGTCACACGCGTCAGTGCCACAGGCATACCTTCGCCGGGCATTGTCACCGACCCGCAGCGGACTTCAAAAGCTATTCCGATGCCTAAAATAGTGCATCCGATAAACTGTGCCATTATTTTTGACAGCAATCCGTCACCGACCATTCCTGTCGTCAAGGCCATGTTCACGTCGAGCAGCCCGCCGAAAGCAAAACCGATTACAAGCTGAAACAACTGCACGGCCTCAAACTTGCGCCGAAGTACTATTATCTGGGCAATCACGAGAATAAAGTTCATCAGATATGTATACTGGCCGATAGTCAGACCGGGGGCCATAGAAGCCGTTCCGGCTTCAGTCATCACATAGGGAATGGTTGAAATAACACTGCTGCCCAATGCCGAACGCACACACAGCGCCACACCGGCAGTCATTACAAAAAGTGAAACAAACAGCAACACATGCTGCCATAAAAATCCGATAATCCGTGATTTCAAATCAACGCTGACTGCAGCTTCTCTCATTTACCTAAATCAAACTTTTTACACTGCAAAATTACGAAATTTTCCCAAGACACGGACTCAGGCCCGATATTCACAAATTTCACTAATACTGCCTGCAAATATATTTTGCGGAGTGAAGAAAAATTTGTACCTTTGTGGGCTGAATTTCCGCAATAGGCCAGAAGAAGAGAGGGCGACAATGGACAACGCACTCCGCCTCAGCGGGTTAACTTAAACAATAAGTTTTAAATGTACGTAATCGTAGAAATCCAGGGCCAGCAGTTCAAAGCAGAGAAAGACCGTTTTCTCTATGTACACTATCTGGGCGAGAATGTAAAAGAAGGTGACACAGTCGAGTTCGACCGCGTTCTCCTTGCCGACAATGACGGCGAAGTAAAGGTAGGCGCACCCGTTGTAGACGGAGCCAAAGTTGTATGCGAAGTAGCCGAAAGCCTCGTAAAAGGCGACAAGGTGATTGTGTTCAAGAAAAAGCGCCGCAATGACTACCGCCGCAAAAACGGCCATCGTCAGTATTTCACAAAGGTTGTCATCAAAGACATCCAGGCTTAAACAATCTGTCTCACTCCTAAAAAACACAAGAACACACTATGGCACATAAAAAAGGCGTCGGTAGTTCTAAGAACGGCCGTGAGTCAGAAAGCAAACGACTCGGTGTAAAAATCTTTGGCGGCCAGTACGCCAAAGCAGGCAACATTCTTAAACGTCAGCGTGGCACCGTTCACCATCCAGGTCAGAACGTAGGCATAGGCAAAGACCATACCCTCTACGCTCTCGTAAGCGGTACAGTTCGCTTCTCCGCAGGCCGCAACGGCCGCAAGTTCATCAACGTCGACCCCGAAGTTACCGAACAGGCGTAAGCGACCAACCTTATTTATGACAGGCAATGCCCGCACAGCTGCCACCTTGCAGCATGAAGGCGCTGCCTGTCATTTTTATATAAGCCCGGATTTTCAAACATCTCCTTCCAGACTATGAAGAAATTATTTATTGCCGCAATATCGCTCGCATCGGCACTCAGCGCCATGGCATGGAGCCAGAAAGGCCATGACACCGTAGCATATATCGCCGAGTGTCATCTTACCAAAGCCGCCGCCGACTCAGTGGCATATATCCTCGATGGCATGTCGCCTGTCTATTGGGCCAACTGGCTCGACAATGCCAGCCACACACCTGACTATGCGTACACCAAGACATGGCATTACAAAAACGTGGACGAGGGCGTGCCTTATGACAACGCTCCGCTCAACCCCAAAGGAGATGTAGTGACAGGCATCCGCGAGCAGATAGTAATTCTTTCTGACCCCAAGTCGACAAAAGACCAGAAGACACTGGCTATGAAGATACTCGTGCACCTTGTGGGCGACCTGCACCAGCCGATGCACATGGGGCACCTCTCCGATTTGGGAGGCAACAATACCAAAGTGAAGTTTTTTGACCGCGACACAAATCTGCACGCAGTATGGGATGGCTCAATCATGAATTCTGGTCACGCCTGGAGCTACACCGAATGGCAGAATCAGATTGACCGCCTCTCACCACAGCAAAACGAAGCCGAAGCAAGCGGCAATATCGACGACTGGGCGCGTCAGACATATGAAATCGCCGGTCAGGTCTATGATTACTTTCCTCAGGGCAGCCGCATCTCCTACAATCAGATAGCCCGGTGGACACCCGTCATCGAGCGTCAGCTTCTTCGTGGAGGCCTCAGGCTCGCCAGGATTCTCAACACCATCTACGACCCGTACCGTAAAGGAAACATAGAAGATTTTTGATTCCTCACGATGATATCAGTCAACAATCTGTCAATAGAGTTCAGCTCTCAGAAACTCTTCGACAACATAAACTACGTAATCAATCCGAATGACAAAATAGCTCTTGTCGGCAAAAACGGTGCCGGCAAGAGTACCATGCTGAAAATCATAGCCGGCCTTCAGAAACCCACCGAGGGTGCCGTTGCCGTGCCACAGGGTGTCACTATCGGCTATCTGCCCCAGCAGATGGTGCTCGCAGATTCGACGACCCTGATTGAAGAGACCCGCAAAGTATTCGCCCATGTACAGGAGATGCATCGGAATCTCGACGCCATGTCGGCCGAACTTGCCGAACGCACCGACTACGATTCCGACGAGTATCATGCCCTAATCGACCGCGTAAGCTCCCTTACCGAGCAGCTCGCCATTGTGGCGAGCGACAACTATGAGGCCGACATAGAGCGCACCCTCATAGGTCTCGGTTTTCTGCGCAGCGATTTCGGCCGTGCGACATCGGAATTCAGCGGCGGCTGGCGTATGCGTATCGAACTTGCAAAAATTCTTCTGCAGAAACCCGACGTGCTCCTGCTCGACGAGCCGACCAATCACCTCGACATCGAGTCAATCCAGTGGCTCGAAAGTTTCCTGCGTACCAATGCCAAAGCTGTCGTGCTTGTCAGCCACGACCGCGCATTCATCGACAATGTGACCAACCGAACAATCGAAATATCGTGCGGCAAAATATATGACTACGCCGTAAACTACTCCAAGTTCGTAGTGCTGCGGCAGGAGCGTATCGAACAACAGATGCGTGCATACCGGAACCAGCAGAAGCTGATAGCCGATACAGAGGATTTCATCGAGCGTTTCCGCTACAAAGCCACTAAATCCGTCCAGGTCCAGAGCCGCATCAAGCAGCTGGCAAAAATCGAGCGGATTGAAGTCGACGAAGTAGACACCTCGCATCTCAGCCTCCGTTTTCCGCCGGCTCCGCGCTCAGGCGACTTCCCCCTTATAATTGAAGATGTCGGCAAGGCATATGGCGAGCATCAGGTTTTTGACCACGCCACATTCACTCTGCGCAGAGGCGAAAAAGTGGCTTTCGTGGGCAAGAACGGTCAGGGCAAATCGACTCTTGTGAAATGTATAATGAACGAAATACCTTACACAGGCAGTCTGCGAATCGGACACAACGTAAAAATCGGATATTTCGCCCAGAATCAGGCTCAGCTTCTCGATGGCGAAATAACGGTTTTCGACACAATTGACCGTGTGGCCGTGGGCGACATCCGTACCAAAATCCGCGATATTCTCGGAGCATTCATGTTCGGAGGCGAAGCTTCCGACAAAAAGGTGAAAGTACTTTCCGGAGGCGAGAAGACCCGTCTTGCCATGATACGCCTTCTGCTCGAACCTTATAATCTGCTGATTCTCGACGAGCCCACCAATCACCTCGATATGAAGACCAAAGATATCCTCAAGCAGGCTATCAAGGATTTCGACGGTACGGTGATTGTTGTGAGCCACGACCGAGACTTCCTCGACGGGCTTGTTCAGAAGGTATACGAATTCAGCAACGGCGAGGTACGCGAATGCCTCGGCGGTATTTATGAATTCCTCGAGAAAAAGAAACTGTCTTCGCTGAGAGAACTCGAGTTCTCTGAGTCATCTAAAGCCCAGCAGACCAAAAGCAAAACTCCAGCTACGACTAAGGCAGCCCCGGAGCCTCAGCCCCGGGTAGCGCCGGCACGACTTTCATATGCCGAACAGCGCGAACGCGACAAAGCCCTGCGCCGCGCAGGCAAAAAGGTTGAGGAAGCCGAAGCTGATGTGAGCCGCCGGGAGAGTGAGCTCGCCGACATCGAAGCCAAAATCGCTGCAGGCGATGTGTCGCCCGACATTTTCACGGCTCACGCCGACGCGACCAAGGCTGTTGAGAACGCCATGAGCGTGTGGGAACTCGCTCAGACCGAGCTCGATGAACTCAAAGAACGCTATTCCGCTGGCTGAGCGGAGACAAAATGAAAACACATAACAATCAACATACTCATTTTTACAATGAAAAAAAGTAACATTCTTATTCTTATGGCAGCAGTAGTTGCTTCGGGAGCCTACACGGCATGTACAAAGAGTGCGGCCGCTCCCAAAGGAATCGATGCAGCCAACCTCGACACCACAGTGTCGCCCAAGGTTGACTTCTACGGTTATGCTTGCGGCGGCTGGATGAAAGCCAATCCCCTCAAGCCTGAATATTCGCGCTACGGCACTTTCGACGAACTCGGCGAGAACAACCGCGAACAGCTCAAAGAGCTTGTGCTCAATCTCGACCCGAACGCCGCCGAAGGCACCAACGCACAGAAGGTACGCGACCTCTATGCCATGGGCATGGACAGCGTACGCCTCAATGAGGAAGGTGCCAAACCTCTTGAAAAAGACCTGGCCACACTCTATGCCGCAAGCCGCGAAAACCTCGTCGACCTCATGGCCACACTGCCCGGCTTAGGCACTTTCTTCGGCACCGGTGTATCGTCAGACCTCGCAAACAGCAACATAAACACCATGTACTGGGGCCAGGGCGGTCTCGGTCTGGGTGACCGTGACTATTACACAGAGAAGAGCGAGCGCAACGACAAGATTCTTGCCGCTTACCGCACTTACCTCCAGACTCTCGCTTCTCTTATCGGCTACGATGAGACCGCAGCAAACCGTCTGGCAACAAATGTGATTAATCTCGAGACGCTTCTTGCAGCCGACCAGATGACCCGCACCGAGCAGCGCGATATCGCAGCACAGTACAACGTGCGTGCCGTCGCCGACCTCGACAAGGAATTCCCCTCGGTAAATCTCAAGCACTATTTCGAGCTTCAGAATCTTGATGTCGACACAGTGATTGTCGACAGCCCCAAATACTACGCTACAGTAGCCAAGGCACTCGCCGAGCAGCCCGAAGAAGTACTCCGCGACTATGCCGTGGCTTCTTATGTGTCGAGCGCAGCGCCCTATCTGAGCGACGATTTCATCAACGCTGACTTCAAGCTTTCGCAGGCTCTCACCGGCGTCGAGGAGCAGCGCCCCCGCTGGAAACGCGCACTCTCAGTACCCAACGGTGTGCTCGGAGAAGTAGTAGGTCAGCTCTACGTGGAAAAATACTTCCCCGAAAGTTCAAAAGAGCGTATGCTAACTCTCGTCGGCAACCTCCAGAAATCGCTCGGCGAACATATCGACAGCCTCACATGGATGAGCGACACGACCAAACTGCGTGCAAAAGAAAAACTCGCCGCATTCCGTGTGAAAATCGGTTATCCTGACAAATGGCGCGACTACTCCGCTCTCGAAATCAATCCCGGAAAATCATACTGGGAAAACATACAGCAGGCTATCCTCTTCAACCAGGACTATAACAACTCCGACTACGGCAAACCCGTTGACCGCGAACGCTGGCTCATGTCGCCCCAGACAGTGAATGCCTACTACAACCCCAGCACAAACGAAATCTGCTTCCCTGCCGGTATCCTCCAGGTGCCCTTCTTCGACCCCGAAGCCGACGATGCGGTCAACTATGGCGCTATCGGCGTTGTCATCGGCCACGAAATGACTCATGGATTCGACGACCAGGGCCGTCAGTTTGACAAAGACGGCAATTTTGCCGACTGGTGGACACCCGCCGATGCTGAAGCCTTCAACGCTCTTGCCGACAAGCTCGTCGCCCAGTTCGACAGCATCGAAGTTGCTCCCGGCCTCAAAGCCAACGGACGTCTTACTCTCGGGGAGAACATCGCCGACCAGGGCGGTCTCCGTGTCGCCTACACAGCATACAAGAATTCGCTCAACGGAACCGAAGGTCCTGTAATCAACGGTTTCTCTCCCGACCAGCGCTTCTATCTCGCCTATGCCAATGTATGGGCCGGCAACATCCGCGAGGACGAAATCCGTCAGCGCACCATGAGCGACCCCCACTCGCTCGGCAAATGGCGTGTCGACGTATCGCTGCGCAACATCGAGCCCTTCTTCACCGCTTTCGGCATAACCGAAGGCGACCCGATGTTCCGTCCTGCCGACGAACGCGTGATTATCTGGTAATCCTACATATTCCATGTATAAAATCAGCCCTGCGGCGATGTGCCGCAGGGCTGATTTTATATACATGTATTTCAGGATATTATCAGAAGAGGCTCCAGCTTACAGTGAGGCCGGCCATGACAATCGATACCATTGACATCAGTTTAATAAGGATGTTGAGCGAGGGGCCCGATGTATCCTTGAAAGGGTCGCCGACGGTATCGCCTACAACTGTGGCACGGTGCACTTCCGAACCCTTTCCTCCGAAGTTACCTTCTTCAACATACTTCTTGGCGTTGTCCCATGCGCCGCCGGCGTTAGCCATGAAAATGGCAAGCACGAAGCCTGCAGAAAGGCCGCCGACAAGCAGACCGAGCACGCCTGGAACACCGAATACGATACCGGTGATAATCGGAGCGATAATAGCGAGGAGCGAGGGGAAAATCATCTCGCGCTGTGCGCCTTTGGTCGAAATCTGAACGCAACGTGCGTAGTCGGGCTCTGCCTTGCCTTCGAGAATGCCCTTGATTTCGCGGAACTGGCGGCGCACCTCATCAACCATATGAGCAGCAGCACGACCGACGGCATTCATTGTGAGGCCGCAGAAGAGGAAAGCCATCATTGCGCCGATAAACATGCCCGAGAGAACTTTCGGACTCATCAAGTTAACTTCATAATATGTCATGAAGTCGACAAACGACATTTCGTGGATATGAACGGAGCGGTCGCCGATTTGCACGAATGTGGTGCCGAGGCGCTCAAGACCGATACGTATTTCTTCGATATACGATGCAAGGAGAGCAAGGCCTGTGAGTGCGGCGGAGCCAATCGCGAAACCTTTGCCTGTGGCGGCGGTTGTGTTGCCGAGCGAGTCGAGAGCGTCAGTGCGGCGGCGAACTTCTTCACCAAGACCGCTCATCTCCGCATTACCGCCGGCATTGTCGGCAATCGGGCCGTAAGCGTCGGTGGCAAGAGTGATGCCCAGTGTGGAAAGCATACCCACGGCAGCAATGCCGATACCGTAGAGACCCATGGCTACGTTGGAGAAATCAAAGCCCGAGGCGAACCAATAGCTGAGAATGATGCCTACGACAACGGCAAGCACGGGAATGGCGGTAGAGACCATGCCGAGACCGATACCAGAGATAATCACGGTGGCAGGGCCGGTCTTGCCGCTCTCGGAGAGCTTACGTGTAGGCTCGTATGACTGCGAGGTATAATATTCGGTCGAACGGCCAATCACCACGCCTACAAGCAGACCCACAACTACAGAGCAGGCAATGAGAGCCCAGTTGTCAAGACCGAGAAGCCACAGAATAAGGAATGTTGCGCCGACAATCAGCACGGAACTGAGATTGGTGCCGAGAGAAAGTGCTCCGAGGAGGTTTTTCATTGAAGCGTCTTCCTTAGTGCGCACCGAGAAAATGCCGATAATCGACAGGAAGATGCCCACAGCGGCAATAAGCATAGGCGCTATCACGGCCTTATACTGCATCACCTCATCGCCCGACAGCAGATAAGCTGCCGCACCGAGAGCCGAAGTAGCAAGAATAGAGCCACAGTACGATTCATAGAGGTCGGCGCCCATACCGGCGACATCACCTACATTGTCGCCAACGTTATCGGCGATTGTAGCGGGATTGCGGGGGTCATCCTCAGGAATACCGGCTTCGACCTTGCCCACAAGGTCAGCGCCGACATCGGCTGCCTTGGTATAGATACCGCCGCCCACGCGTGCGAAGAGAGCCTGTGTGGAGGCACCCATGCCGAATGTGAGCATAGTGGTGGTAATCATGGCAAGCTTGGCCGTACCCTGGATGTCTACGCACCAGTCAAGAAGGAGATACCAGAAAGAGATGTCAATAAGGCCGAGGCCTACCACAACGAGACCCATTACGGCACCCGAACGGAATGCCACGCGGAGGCCGCCATCAAGCGACTTGCGGGCTGCGTTGGCCGTACGTGCAGAAGCATAGGTCGCGGTCTTCATGCCGAGGAAGCCCGAAAGGCCCGAGAAGAAACCGCCGGTGAGGAATGCCACAGGCACCCACGGATTCTGGAGCTGGAAGCCGTAAGCCATGACGGAGAAGAGCACCACCAGACAGAGGAACACGATTCCTACGATTTTATACTGTTGTTTGAGATAAGACATCGCTCCTTTGCGGACATGCGATGCGATTCGTGCCATTGTGTCGGTGCCTTCGCTAAGGCTTATCATGCGCTTATAGAAATACCACGCAAGACACAATGCCGTCACTGCCGACAGCGGCACAAGCCAGAAAATCAGATTTTCCATGTGTTGTTATATTAGACTTTAAGTTATTAATTTTGTTTGCTACAAATTTACGCTTTTTAATATAAAAACGGGCACTTCAGGGACAAAAAAATGCGCCTTTGGACAACCGAAGGCGCATTTTTTGAATTTACGGTAAGATTTATCTGATATAAACTTTGCTATTGTTTACGATATATAGACCGGGAGTGAGCGAGAGCACCTCGGCAAAGTCTGCTGTGGTAAGCACTTCTACACCGGCTACATTGAATACATGATAGAGACCGTCGGCAGCGACAACAACACCTGCCACACCTGCGCCTTCACCGATTGTATAGGTAAGAGTGAATGCGGGCGAGGGGTCGCCGTTAGAACCGAGATTGAAGTATCCGGCAGGGAACGAAATCACATAGGTGCCATCGGCCGTATAGGTCTGGCCCAGTTCCTGATTCATCTGATTGTATTCAATACCGAAGCCTGCATCCGGAAGATTGAGCGGAGTTGCGCCGTCAATAGTAAGAGTGGCTTTGCCTGAACCGGGTCCTACCTCTTCATAATCAACAAATGTAATTTCTATTGTCGAGAGGCTTTCGACCTTGCCCTGGGCCGGACTGGTAGTCACATTGACTGCAGCACCACCCTTGATTGTCCATATTGCCTCGTAAGCGGGGCTGGGGTCGCCGTTGTCGCCGAGGGTGAAGTAACCTGCGGGGAAGTTGACCTTATATTCACCGGGTTCGGTGTATTCCTGCGGAAGAACCAGAGTGCACTGGGTGTAAATCTCGTTGTCAAGCACTACATCACCGAGTTTCACGGGCTCGCCGTTGTCGATTGTAAGAGTGGGTACGCCCGAGCCTGTCATGATGCTTGTTGTACCGATGAAATTCATTACAATTTCTTTCGGAAGCGAAACAACGTCGCCGGTTGCGGGGGTGTAGTTGATTTTCACTTCCGCCTCGGCTCCGCCGACAACATCGAAAGTATACATCACTTCAGCTGAATTCTTGCTGTCGTATTCCTCTCCGAGGATGAAATAATCCTTGGGAATAATGAGCATATATGTGCCTTCTGCAGTGATTTCGGTGTCAAGTACAAGAGTTGCCTCATTGGCGCGCTGTCCCATTTCAACATCCTCTGCCACGACATCGGTAACTCGGGCGACAATGGCGCGGCGACCGTCGGTTACATAAGCTTCGCCATAGGGAACAATCCATGAATAATTGATGCCTCCGCGTTCAGGAGCATAAGCCTTGAATTCTTTGACAGTCGCATAAGGTTCCTCGCCTACAGCTTTTACTGTATACTCCTCATATTGTCCTTCAATTTCGTAGTTGAACTCAAATACACTCTCATCATCGACTCCGCGGTTGCCCTGCACGCGTCGTCCCTCCATGTCTTCTGCCACAACCGTGAACATAAGACCGGTGTTAAGATTCTTATAGAACTCTTCAGGAACAGTGAGTGTCCATGTAGGTGAATATGACACGCCCTCGTTAACTTCGGGGTCAACACAAGTAATTGATGCGAATGCAACATTATCCGACAACGCACCTCCATTTATTACGGTAGAGTTGGAGTCAAGGGTCACCATTCCATCGAACTTAAGAGTAAATACCGGAGTCTCAGACCCGAGAACCGTATCCTCCGAAGGAGTGATGCTCAGAAGAGTAACTGAACTGGGAACATAGGGAGGAGTTGTGCCGTTAAGTGTGATACAGGCTGTGCCGACGGGTTCTTCACCATAATTCTTGTCATCGGCAGTAGCCCATGCCGTGAAACGCATCTGATAAGCATGACCTGTGAAGAGTTTATAGTTGCCGTAGACTTCAGAGCGATATGAATCGTCGCTCTGACGCTCCATATACGATTCTGTCTTGACTATATTGTCCTCCGGATTTACAGGGTTCAAGTCTACTACATCATAGACAATCACCATTTCAGGATATCTCTCAGAGTAATTAGTCTCTATCGAAACAACCTGGTTGTCTTTTAGCATTTCGAGGCTTGCATTGTTGGCGGGGTCGGAGTAAGTGATTACAAACGCATCATACTGAGCCATTACATCAGTAGTATGGTCGTAGCCATCATTACAGATGAGATTTGCAAGGGTTACAGTCACATTTTTCTTGCCTTTCACCTGCTCGGGAATAGCAAACTTATAAGAAGCGATGCCGTCGTTTACAGATTCGTTGGCATCGGCCTTGGCTACAATAACTTTTTCAGTTGCGCCGTTCTCTCCGGGGTATGAAATCTCAAAGCCCGTGAAAGAATAACCGGTCGCGGGGAAAATCGAAACTTCGATATTCTCGGCGCCTACGAGAGTCTCACCGTTTGCGGGAATGAACTCTGCCATAAAATTGGTGCGTTCAAGTTCCTTATAAGGTAGTGACCAGCCGAAAGAACCGATGCTTACATTGTCATTTGATTTGACGGGGTTGCCGTACTTGTCATAAATATTCTGAATGCTTACAGTGATTGTGGTGTATTCTTCGTCGGTGCCCGTAGGAATCATAATCTGGCGGGTGCGCAGCTTATCTGTGAAATCGGCATAAACTGTCATGCCGTCGTCCGAAAGGGTGGGTTTGAAAGCCTCGTTATAATAACCGTTTTCACTCTCAAGGTCGCCGTAGCCTATTACTACCCGGCTGGCCTCAGTAAGCACTATGCGGTTTTCAATATCAGGCAGGGGATTCGTGAAACTAAGCGAAATTATGCCTTCAGGGTCGCCGGGAGCATAATACGACAGGAATGTCGAAGGCACTTTTTGCGACACTGATACAAGTGGCTCGGAGCCGACCTTGAAAGCAAGCCAAAGATTACCATCTGCATCGGCATTCTCACAAGACGCACCTGCCGGCGTGCGGATACCGGTGAGCATTACCTGAAATTCATCGCCGGGCAACAGTGCGCCGGCGATGAGCTGGGCCTTGCAGGGAGTATAAAGGTCCCAGCCGCCAGCAGAATAAGGTAGATTGACTTCAGTAAGAGCATCAGTCTTACGGCTCTTGAAATACATCTTGTGTCCCGTTGAAGGAATTGCTGCAATCGTCTGATTGAAAGTGATTGTCAGTCGGGGATTAAGAGCAAAATTGACCGTCGAACCGGGAGCGATATTAATATATTGCACGGCTAATGGCTGGGTGGAAACACCTTCGAGGAAGAAAGCTACCTTGCCGCCGTTCATTATGAAACTCTCGTTGATTTCATAGATTTCACCGGGCTTTACCTTATAGTCGTTCATTGCGCCGTATTTACCTCCGTAACCTTTGAAGGTATGGTCAACAGCCTGGCCGTCTTTCATAAGATTGATGCCGCCAAGACCGATTGAAACGCCATCCTGCGTAAGACGTAACGTGCCGTCTTTACCCGGAGTGGCATTCTCGGGGATAACGATAGTACCCGTAACGGATGAACCTGTCGGAACCTCATATACCTTGCCGAACTCTACGGTGCCCATCACTACTGCATCGGCCTGCGCGCTTGCAGTGCCGAAAACAGCAAAGGCAACGAGAGCCAGAAGACCTGAGGTTTTCCTTAAGGCTGTAGTAAAAATTTTTCTCATTGCAAATGATTTAATTAAAATATTGATTGTCTGACAAAAGTAAAAAGGCTCATGCCGGCGTAACCCGGCCGGCATGAGCCTTATAGAATATTTTTTATTTTACAACGACCTTAGCTGTAACTGCAGCACCGTTTGCCGAAGCCTTGACAATGACTACACCGTTATATCCGCTCAGGTCTACAGTTGCGATGCCGCCTGCGGCAGCTGTGCCGAGCATAGTGCCATCGACTGCATATACACTTACTGTAACATCACCGTCGGCAGCCGCAGCAATTACACCGTCGGCAACGCTTATTGCCGGAGCTCCGGCATCACTGACAACAGTATCCTCTACGCCGGCAGATGTATCGCCGTTAATAGCGCATACATTGGCGTTGATGACAGCGCCCGTGCCGGGATTGATGAGCATAAGCACAATCTTGCAGTTTTCTGCCACTGCCACTGTTTCGGGAAGCGGAAGAGAGAGGCTGAACGGATACTCCTCGCCGCTGTTGAGAGTAGAAGGAACAAGACCGCTTGTACCGTTGTAGGTAGTGCCGTATGCATTGCGGGCAACATCATTGATGATATAGCCGAACACATATGGTGAACCATAAATGCCGCCTTTGCCCCATTCGCCGAGATTCTCGTCTTCCGAAGACGATACATTGCTCTGCTGATACGTCTCGAGCTTGTCTTCGACGAGCACTGCAAATACATTCATAGGAGTATTGGCGATATTGATGGCGCTCCGCACTTTAGCCGACACATTGGCTTTGTTAGAGGCTTTATCGTAAACCGACGAGAAAGAAATCTCGGCATCGGCGGGATTGTTCATCTCCTTTGCAGCAACATCATACCAGGTCGTAATGGGCAGCCCGGTATTTGAATCTGTATAACCGGCCCCGCTGAAGAGATACTTGCCGTTGGCATTTACCATAGGCGATTCTATGTCGCCGCGGTTGATGCGGCCCGAGGGAGCAGCACTTAACCCGAGGAATGAGGTATAGGAACCGAGACCGGTACCCAACGGGTCACTGCCGTACGTACGGAGAATAACGGGTATCACCCTGCCGGGATATGTGCGCTCAAGATTTTCCATTGCAAGGATACCAAGAGGACAGTTGGCACAGTCTCGGCCTGAATACTCCTCGACAACAATTTTCTTAACCGGCTCGAAGCTGAGGCTGCTGACACCGCCTGCTATGGTCGACTCGACATCATCGAGTTTCACGATTACAGAATATTTGGTCCGTTCGCCGATAGAGAGCGGAAGAGCTTTGCTGAATGTGAAGGGATATACGTCGCCTTTCTTAAGAGAGAGGCCGTCTTCACTGATAGCGTCGACAACGGTATCGTCGGCATCACGGAGTGTGAGCGAAATGCTGCTGTAAGTGTCAATTTCGCTCGAAACTGTGATGTTGCCGGAGATGTTAATGCTCTCCTGAGCAACTACGCGGTCACTGTTTACAAAAGTTGTAAGGAAACGCAAGTCATGAATTACCTGTACATTATCGATAAAAATCGCGCTACCGTCGGTATTATTGTTCACAAATGCGATATAGACTTCCTTACCGGCGTATGCTGCCAGCGGCAATTTAACATTCTGCCAGTCGCCTTCAAGGTCTTCTTCCGACTCGCCGGGTCTGAGACGCTCATTGTAAATAAGGTCACCGTTGGCACGTATATCGTCGATAATGGTCTTGTTGAGCGAGTTGTATACGTTCTTTGACTCGTAGACATACACTTTGAGGACATCGGTAGAGAGGTTGAGGTAGCTCTGTGCGTCGAACGACAGATAGCAGTCCTTATCGGGAATCAGAAGCTGGGGTGTCACCATCCAGTCATCTGAAGTGCCGCTTGTTGTAAATATCGAGTGCGCTGCAAACGCCATATCGGATGTAGTGCCGCTCGAACGGACAATGTACCAGGGATTGTCTTTGGTGAATCCCCACGATGCGGGAGCGTCGCCCGTAACAAGGTGGTCGCCTTCATAGAAAATGAAGTCGTCATAGTTGTCGCATGCCGAGTTAAAGAGATATTTGTCATCCGAGGAAATCTGGCGCACATACGAGCCCTTGTAGTTGAGCACGATTTTTTCGTTGGGTCCGGCACCGGAGATGTCGGTGACTGTTCCGGCAGGAATCACAACCTGATAATCTGTGCCGGCATAGAGATGCTGGCTGGTAATAGGATAAACGAGGAGCTGATTTCTGGTTTCGTTTGTCTTGCCGCTGAGGAGTGCCAGCTGGCAGTAAGCGGCCGACTCGCCGGTACGCCATAGTTCACCGGCTGCATTCTCGGTAAGCTGAATGTCGGCGTTGAATGTAAGAACCAAAGGATTGGAATCAAGACTGAGGCCCGCTACAGAGCTGCCGTCGGCGGGTGCCGCGCCGGTCATTATTATGGCACCGGATTCGCGTCCTTTGAAATTAATCTTGATTTCGGGAGACGTTACATTTGCATCACCGGCCACACGGATACGGCCGGCCGGTATAGTTATGGTATATTCTTCTCCGGCCTTAAGTTCTTTAGGCATATAGCCGAGAGTGATTTTTCGTCCGTCGGCATTCCAGCTTGAGACTCTCCAGCCGGTATCGCTGCCATCCGACTTTGTGCACTTGATGGCTGTTGCGCTGCCGTTGGTCTCCACCTTTCTGGAGAAAGTGAGAGTGACAGTTGAAAGACGGCCCATTGTGCTCCCGTTGGCAGGGCTGACACTATAATCCGAGAGCAAATCGACACGCTTTGCAGCATCGAGAATATACTCGTTGAGCTGAAGCAGATAGGAGTCTTCGGGCGACGGACCCATGATGAACGTACGGCCATCGGCAGTAGCGCTCCAGGGAGTACCGGAGTTCACATTGCCTGTCACGGCCTCGAGGTCGATGCCGTAATTCTGTTTGTAGATATCGGCAAGTGCGATGTAATAATTGCCTGAACGCACGTGGGCGTAGCGGTAGGGATTGGCTGCCGGGCTGCCGGCAATCACAGTACCATCGTTGAGAATCAGAGTTGCGAGATAGTCGGCGTCGTCTTCGCCGTTGAAGAGCTCAAAATTATTGGTCTTCACATTATAGCGGAATACGACATTGTACTCTTTGGGATACTCCGAACCGGGAATAGGCTCTACCATATATGCGCTGCCTGCAATCCATTCGCCGTTGGGGCTCATCACAGGACTTTCGATATGGTTGAGGTTTTTGACCAGAGGCTCCCAGTCTTTATCGACATGGTCCTTGAAGCCGAGCATAGTGTACTCTTCGGTCTCACGGTCGTAGACAAAAGCGCAGAGCTGGGCGGGCAGGATGTAGCTGAACGACATATCGCCTATAATATAGCGACCGTCGGCAGAGATATCCGTAAAACGAGTCTGGTCCATATCCTCATGGAGCATATCAAACTCCGGCAGATTAGGCAAATCCAAGATTTCACGGGACGTAAGGTCATAGCATACAGCACGGCGGGCATACGAAGAGTTTATTTTGGGGACAACATAGCCCACACCGTATTTGCCGTCGGGAGTTACGGCAGAGACATAGCCTGCCATACAGTCGGAAGGCACAGGAAGCTGTACCCAGCCCTCGCCTGAAATCCAGACAGCAGGGAGAGTCTGGAACGAACCGACAACCATATTGCCATCGTTGGTGACATCGCTTACACCGGCAAAGCCATCATCAGGCGACAGGTCAAGTTTCTGCATAGTCTCGATATTGAGCAGAATACCGCCCGAAGGTTCAAGAGTGCCGTCAACCTCACTGGCTTTCTCGCTTACAGCCCACTTGCCATTATCCGACAGACGGGTGTAGAGAGCGTGCAGACCCGTGATTTTGGGCGCGGCGACTTCAGCCGACAACACAAAAGGTGTTACGGCCACTACAAGTGTTAATAATCTGTAAATAAAATTCATATGATATATAATTACTGATAATTACAAATATGGAAAAAACATGCCGCCGGTCAATGATGTCCGGCAGATATCTTTCGTTCCGATTAGTCAGAATGTCATGAAAACAGCAGATTTTTTCAATTAGGAGGGCAATCAAGTACCATTTCGGCCTCAAATTTAATAATAATTCTTCAATCTGTCACATTTTTTTTGATACTTTTACTCAATCTTTGCATTTATTTCTCTACCTTTGCATCGTTAAACATTTCTCCACTCCTGCGGACCTGTTCAAAGCTACCTGTTCCGGTCTGTCGAAATCCAGCAAAATCAGCAAGTGAATATGAAATTAACAAAATTATTCTCGGTTATCGCCGCTCTGTTCATCGCCTGCACCGCAAGTGCACAGCTTCCCTCTGTCGAGCTTAAGAATCTCGAAGGCAAGGTTGTCAACGTATCACAGCTGTCAAACGACGGCAAGCCTTTCGTAATCAGTTTCTTCGCCGACTGGTGTCATCCCTGCAAGCGTGAACTCCGCGCTATCCACGAAGTCTATGCTGACTGGCAGGACGAAACAGGCATGAAACTCATCGCAGTCTCGGAAGACGAGGCACACAATATAAATAAGGTCAAGCCCACCGTAGAGTCGGAAGGCTGGGAGTACGACGTGCTTCTCGACCCCAACGGCGACTTCATGCGCGCCATGGGTGTTCAGGCCATTCCCCACATTTTCGTGCTCGACGGCAAGGGCAACATCGTATATTCGCACAGCGGTTACACCGAAGGCTCAGAGCAGGCCGTGATTGACAAAATACGCGAAATCCTTGCCAAGGAATAAGTCTTTGTAAACCGGTAATCATCTCATCATGAACAAAGCAAGCAGGCTCTTACTGCCTGTCGTACTCATGGCCTCACTGCCTGCGGCCGCACAATACGCAGGCGACGGCATCGCCAACAAAGTGTCTGTACATGGAAATGTACAGGCCGATGTCCTTTTTCCCGAAGACGACTACGACATCGGCACCGAGCACTACTCCGACAAAATTCTCGGCAACTTCTACGCCAATGCCAGCGTATTCAGTAAATATGTCGACGGTGGCGCACGCATCGAATACCTCGAGCACCCCCTCCCCGGATTTGAAAAAGCATTCAAGGGCTGGGGCCTTGCAAACATATTCGTAAAAGGCAAATACCGCAACTGCGAACTCACCCTCGGCGACTTCTACGAGCAGTTCGGCAGCGGTTTCATACTCCGCACTTACGAAGAGCGCTCGCTCGGCATCGACAACTCTATCCGCGGCGCCCGCGTGAAAGTAAATGCCGTCAAAGGCCTGCGGCTCACAGCCCTCGGCGGTGTGCAGCGCCGATTCTGGGACTGGGACATGCGCACTAAAATCGCCGGTGCTGATGCTGAGGCTGCTCTCGAACAGTATTCGCAGGCACTTCGCGACCGCAACATAAGCTGGACAGTAGGTGCCTCCTATGTGTTCAAGCACGAAAAAGACGAGGATATCATCGTTCCGGGCACCAACTACAAGCTCAATCTGCCGCTCAACGTACATTCGTTCGACCTACGCACGCACTTCAACCGCAATGCATGGGACTTCCTCGGTGAATTCGCGTGGAAAGGCTCCGACCCATCGGCCGACAACAACTACACTTACCGCACCGGTACGGCTATAATGCTTTCGGGCTCCTATGCCAGGAAGGGATTCAGCGCCCTCGTTCAGGCCAAGCGCAGCGAGAATATGGCGTTCCGCTCAAAGCGCACCCAGACACTCACAGCCGCTTTCCTCAACAACATGCCGGCATTCGCCTATCAGCACACATATGCTCTTGCAGCAATGTATCCCTATGCTACTCAGGCAGCTCCCGGCGAATGGGCATTTCAGGGCGCTTTCGCTTACAACTTCAAGCGCAAGACTGCCATGGGCGGCAAGTACGGCACGAAATTCAACCTCAACGTCAGCTATATACGCGGTCTGGTCCACAAGCCCGGCGAGACATTCAACGGCTCGCAGTACGGCACCGACGGCGGCTCTACCCCGTTCTTCAAAATGGGAGGACTTTACTATCAGGACATCAACATCCAGATGGAGAAGCGCATCACCTCCGACTTCCACCTCAACGCCATGTACATGTATCAGCGATACAACAAGGGTGTGATTGAGGGCCACGATGGCATGGTCAACTCGCATATCGGTGTAATCGATGCAAAATACCGCTTCAACCGCAAGCTCACTCTCCGCGGCGAAGTGCAGTATCTCGGCACAAAACAGGACAAGGGCGACTGGTGCTTCGGTCTTCTCGAACTCTCTGTACTACCCTACTTCATGTTCTCGGTAAGCGATATGTGGAACTGCGGCGAGACCGACCTTCACTATTATATGGCATCTGTCACCGCCAATTACAAGTCGAACCGCCTCATGGTAGGCTACGGACGTACGCGCGCCGGCTATAACTGCTCGGGCGGTGTCTGCCGGTACGTACCCGCAAGCCGCGGCTTCCAGCTCTCCTACAGCTACAACTTCTGATTAATCTTCATTTCTCTCTCACCTCAAAACAATCACACTGTGAAAATTAATAAGTTCATAATACCTTTTGCTGCCGCCGCGCTCCTCTTCAGCGCATGCGACAGCATTTCCCCCGACGACCGCTACATCGAGGTTGAGGCTGTCAAGCCCAAGCGCGCGGTTCTTATAGAAGAATTTACAGGCCAAAACTGCCCTAACTGCCCGGAAGGACATACATTCATAGCCCAGCTCCGCGAGCAGTACGGTTCGTCGTTCATTCCCGTAAGTATCCACGCAAGCAACCTCAGCATTGCCGTAGGCTCGAATCCGTTAATCGAAGGCCTCGGCACAACCGATGGCGAGGCTTATTACAAAAATGCCGGCTCACCGATACTACCCTCGGGTGTTGTCGACCGTCGCACTGAAGCATTGGGGCGCGACGAATGGGCAAAGAATGTACGCGAGGAGATGCAGCGCGAAGCCCCTGCCGCTATAGAAATAAGCACCGGCCTTCCCGAGGGCTCAAAAGAACTTTCTATCACTGTCAACGTAAAGCCGACCGCCGACATAAACGGTCATCTTCAGGTATGGCTTATTGAAAGCGGCATCATTGCATACCAGCTCAATGGCCGCGTTCCCCAGTTCGAATATGTGCATAACCACGTGTTCCGAGCTGCTGTAAACGGCACAAACGGTGAATCATTCACAGCATCGAAAAATGTGTTCGACGAAAAATCGTACACCTATACTCTGGATGACAGCTGGAAACCCGAAAATATGGCCGTTGTGGCGTTTATCTACGATTCGACCGGCATACTTCAGGCTGCGGAGGCAGACGTCGTACCGACAGAAACATCAGAAGACGATTAAACCAAAACACATAAGCTGTGTCAAAACATCAGTTCTGACACAGCTTTATTAAAAGAATAATTAAAAACTTACAATCATCATATATGAAGAAACTTATTACTCTATTTGCAGCAGCTCTGCTCGGAGCCTCAGCAGCCAATGCTTTGGTCACCGTAACAGCTAATGGCAACCCTGTAAAGAATGGCGAGACAATTACTTTTTATGCTGATAATTTCACAGTCGAACAGGGTGTTGTTCACACCGCGGCAGCCGAGCTCAATTTCAGCACAAATATGACTCAGCTCACCATATCGTATACATCTGCCCATACAAGCGGAACTCAACCAACTAATATATCGATATGCGACAACAGTGGAGTATGTCTCAGCGAGAATAATCCTATGACATTTCAAAAGAAATCAGCAGACTTCGAAGCTCACATACAATTCCTTCCTTATCCGGAACTTCCCGCATCTTCCGGCTCGATGACAATCACCGTTGCCGACAACATGCACTCCACTGTCAAATTCAACATCGCTTATGATACCACTCAGTCGGGCGTTGAAAACGTGGCAACCAAAGACAATGCATTCACATTCAGCGGCAACGTTCTCGGCTACACCGTAAACGCTCCCGCGATGCTCCGTGTATACAGCATCGCCGGCAATCTCGCTTACTCCGAGTCTATCGAAGGTGCAGGCTCAGCCGACCTCGGCCACCTTACCCCCGGCATCTACATCTACAACGTAGCCAACAAATCCGGCAAAATCGTTATCCGCTAACGATTTCTCCACTACCAAATAAAAAACTCGGCGCATGAATCTGCGCCGAGTTTTTTATTTGCTTAATGCAATCTAAATTTACAATTCAAGCTGTACCATTACAGGGAAGTGGTCCGACGGAGTGCGGGCGGTGTACTTCTTTGCACGGATTTCACGCGGTGCGGCGTTGAGCTTCACATCCTGACCCGGGCCGTCGGGAGTGCGGTAAGTGTCTGTGAGAACACCGTATTTGTGCACTTTGATGCCCGGTGTAACGAACACGTGGTCGATGCGCGAGGTTGTGTAGCCATCGGTGTGGTAGCCGTTGAATGTGCCGTTGGGCGCATAGCGGAGCTCAGCAGTCTCGTAGCTGTCGACAAGCTCGTTGTTGGCCGTCATGGTGCGGTATGATTCGTGCGACTGGTCGACATTGAAGTCACCGGTAACGATAGCGGCACCGTCGCCCACAATATCCTTGATGCGGCTGCGGACGAGTTTGGCACTCTCGATGCGTGCAATTTTGCCTACGTGGTCCATATGGAGGTTCATGTAGACGAATTCCTTGCCCGATGCACGGTGACGGAATTTGCCCCAGGTGCATATGCGCACGCATACGGCATCCCAGCCCAGACCGGGTTTATCGGGCGTCTCCGAAAGCCAGAAATCGCCGTGGTCGAGGAGTTCGAAAGTGTCAGGACGATAGAAAATGGCCGAGTGCTCTCCTGCATCTTTACCGTCGTCACGCCCAAGACCTATATATTCATATCCGGGCATGAGGGCCTTGAGGCCGTCAAGTTGCTCCTTGAAGCCTTCCTGAGTGCCGAAAATATCGAAGCCATGGAATTGAACGAGATTGGCAATAACGGGCATACGGCGTGCCCAGCCGTTACCGGCGACAGAGTCGCTGCTGTTTTTCTGACGCAGATTATAGCTTGCGGCCGTGAATGTAGCCGACTCAGCCCACGCGGCAGCCGCCGCGCATACAATGAGCGCAAGCACGGCAAAGCGTTTAAAACAGTTCATAGAGAATTTAGATTAGAAATGTTTGATAATAATAAGAAGCGCGTTTCAAAATGTGCTATAACATAATCAACGCAAATCGTTGAACATATTGTACGGACGTGCCTTTGGCACGTATCTACGAAATTGTTTCAAGTTACTAATTATAAATTCATTAGCTACCGAACATTTGATACGTGCCAAAGGCACGTCCGTACATTTGACATGATGCTGCGCATCATTTTGATTCTATATACACGGCGCCGAATATATGGTTTATACGTGATTAATCAACAGTCCATGTGTCTCCGGCGAGAATCATGTCGCGGAGCTTGGAGAATCCCTTGCGTGCGCGTACTTCCTCCACCTGCTGCGACACACCGTCGTTGTACGTAGGAGCCTCAACATCGCGAATCACACCTACGGCGAGCGGCAGTTCGTGGCCGTCCATCATGGCAAGCTGCTGATGCAGGAAGTTGGAAGGTGTGTGGGCATCGTGAACAAGCACATCGTCGAGAGTATATCCGTCCTGACCGACATTCACAGCCTTGAGCAGAAAACCGTCCTGCACAAGGCCTCGGTCCATGTTCTTGCCGAAGAGCATTTTCTCGCCGTGGCGCAGAAGTATCGTGCGGTCGGCGCGAACCTCGCGGTCGGTGATGCCGGTGTGGATACCGTTGTTGAAAATCACGCAGTTCTGGAGAATCTCAACAACTGAGGTACCCTTGTGACGGGCGGCAGCCTCAAGAACTTTGACCGATGTGTCAAGTTCCACGTCAATCGAGCGGGCGAAGAAGTTGCCGCGTGCGCCGAACACAAGTTCCGCAGGGATGAAGGGGTCTTCGACAGTGCCGTAGGGACTCGACTTACTTACAAATCCGCGGTCGCTCGTAGGAGAATACTGGCCCTTGGTGAGACCGTAGATTTTGTTGTTGAAGAGCACGATGTTGATGTCGACGTTGCGGCGCACGGCGTGAATGAAATGATTGCCGCCGATTGCAAGTCCGTCGCCATCGCCTGAAATCTGCCATACGGTCATCTCGGGATTAGCCACCTTGTAGCCTGTGGCTACGGCGGCAGCGCGTCCGTGAATGGTATGGAAACCGTAAGTGTTCATGTAGTAAGGCAGACGCGACGAGCATCCGATGCCCGAAATGACAGCCGTCTTGTGAGGAGGGACACCCAGAGCCGCCATGGCCTTGTGAAGGGTGTTGAGAATGGCGTGGTCGCCGCATCCGGGGCACCAGCGCACGGCCTGGTCGCTCTTGAAATCGCCGGGAATGAAAGTCTTTTCGTCCATGATTATGCCTCCTCAATTATTTTACGGGTTTTCTCCACGAGTTCGCTCACGGAGAAGGGCTGACCCTGTATTTTATTGATACGGGAAATGCGGGTTTCGGGATAGCGGCACTGCAGATAGTCTGCGAACATGCCGGTGTTGAGTTCGGCCACAATCACGCGCTTGTAGCGTGCGAGCACCTCCGCTGTGTTTGCAGGCAGAGGATTGATATAGCGGAAGTGAGCCAGTGCCACTGGGGTGCCCTGGGCGTTGAGTTCATCGCAGGCCGAGCGGAGATGTCCGTATGTGCCGCCCCAGCCCACAAGCAGAGTGTCGGCATCGGCATTGCCGCATACATCGAGCAGAGGTATGTCGTTGGCGATATTGGCAACTTTCTGACGGCGGAGCATCACCATCTTCTCATGATTCTCGGGGCTGTTGGAAATCGCACCTGTCTCGGCATCTTTCTCAAGGCCGCCGAGACGGTGTGTGGCGCCTTCCGTGCCGCTCATGGGCCAGAAACGGTGCAAATCCTCGGCGCGCATATACGGGCGCCAAGTGCCGTTTTCGAGGAGTTCACGGGGCACGTCGGGAGTCTTGATAGCAGGATATTCATCTTCGTCGGGCACACGCCATGCTGAAGAGCCGTTGCCGATAAAGGCATCGCTCAGCAGAATCACGGGTGTCATATGCTCAACGGCGATACGGCATGCCTCGAAAGCCATAGTAAAGCAGTCGGTGGGCGATGCCGGAGCTACTACGGCCACGGGCGACTCGCCGTTGCGGCCATAGAGAGCCTGCATGAGGTCGGTCTGTTCGGTCTTGGTGGGCAGACCTGTCGAGGGACCGCCGCGCTGCACGTCAATCACTACAAGAGGGAGCTCAGCCATGACTGCAAGACCGATGCCCTCGCTCTTCAGCGCGAGGCCCGGACCCGAAGTAGATGTCACAGCCAAATCACCTGCGAACGCAGCACCGATTGCCGAACATACACCGGCGATTTCATCTTCCATCTGACAGGCTTTCACGCCGAGGTCCTTGCGCTTGGCAAGCTCGTGAAGAATATCGGTGGCCGGAGTAATGGGGTACGAGCCGAGGAAAAGAGGACGGCCGCATTTCTCCGAGGCCATAATCAGCCCCCATGCAGTGGCGGTATTGCCGTTTATATCGGTGTATACGCCCGGACGCGGGTCTTCGGTCTCCACACGGTAGGTGGATACGGAAGCGTGTATGTTCGAGCCGTAATCGAAGCCGGCCTGCAGCACTTTGGCATTGGCTTCGAACACAGCCGGCTTTTTGACGAATTTCTTACGGAGATGATGCAGGGCACTCTCGAGCGGACGGTCGAAGAGCCAGCATACAAGACCGAGCGCAAATATATTGCGGCATTTGAGCACGCTCTTGTTATCGAGACCGCTGTCGGCGAGAGCCGCCTTTGTCATGGAAGTGACAGGCACTTCCACTATCTGCGCCTTGATGCCGAGTTCCTCGAAGGGAGTGTTGGTGCTATACTGGGCCTTGCGCAGGTCTGCTTCCTTGAACGAATCGATGTCGACAATAATCACACCGCCTGATTTAAGGAAACGGTGGTTTGTCTTAAGTGCGGCAGCGTTCATGGCAATGAGCACGTCGCACGCGTCGCCGGGGGTATGTACGCCCGTGCCGACACTTACCTGAAAGCCGGAAACGCCGCCGAGCGAACCTTGGGGAGCGCGTATCTCGGCAGGATAATCAGGGAAGGTGGAAACCTGATTTCCAAGACCGGCCGACACATTGGTGAAGATATTGCCTGCAAGCTGCATTCCGTCACCGGAATCGCCCGAAAAGCGCACCACAACCTTGTCGAGTGTCTTTACATTGGTATTCTCCAACATGATTTAAAATTTGAAGATATATTTGAGTTACTGGTAATTTGCTATGTTTTTTATGGTATGGCGCCGACCACAGGCCGACGCCACAAAGGTACGGAGTTTTTTTGAATATTCCTCGTAAATTTTTATTCGAGCGAGTGCACGACAAGGCCCGAACGGAGCTTCGGTTCGAACCATGTAGTCTTGGGCGGCATTATATTACCCGAGTCGGCGATATCCATAAGCTGCTTCATGCTAACAGGATAAAGTGCGAGAGCAAATGCCATTTCGCCGGAGTCTACGCGGCGCTTGAGTTCTTCGAGGCCACGGATGCCGCCGACGAAATCGATGCGCTTGTCGGAGCGCAAGTCGGTAATGCCGATTATGTCGCGGAGAATGTAATCCGACGATATTGTCACATCGAGCACGCCAATCGGGTCATCGTCATTGTATGTGCCGGGACGGGCAATGAGTTTATACCAGCGGCCTTCGAGATAGAGCGCGAAGGTATGTAGAGCCTCGGGATGATAGATTTCGGTGCCTTTGTCCTCCACTACGAACGATTTCTCAAGACGCTCGAGGAACTCTGCCGGCGAGAGGCCGTTGAGGTCGCGCACTACGCGGTTATAGTCGATAATGCGGAGATGGGATGCCGGGAAAGCCACGGCAAGGAAGTAATTGTACTCCTCGTCGCCTCGGTGATTCGGATTGGCAAGGGCCTTCTCATGACCCACAAGAGCGGCGGCAGCCGAGCGATGGTGACCGTCGGCGATGTAGAGCGAGGGCATCTGCGCGAAAGCCTCAGTGATAGCGGCAATGGTGTCATCATCGTCAATCACCCAGAAATGATGACCGAAGCCGTCCGGAGCCGTGAAATCGTACTCGGCCGGCGTAGCTGTCACTTTCTTTATGATTTCTTCGAGTACGGGATTGTCAGGAAATGCGAAGAATACGGGCTCGACATTGGCGTTGTTCACACGCACATGTTTCATGCGGTCTTCTTCCTTGTCGCGGCGCGTGAGCTCATGCTTCTTGATGCGTCCGCTCATATAGTCGTCTACATTGGCGGCCACCACAAATCCGTATTGTGTGCGGCCGTCCATGGTCTGGGCATATATGTAATAGTGGTCTTTCTTGTCCTGCACAAGCCAGCCGTTGGTCTGGAAAGCATCGAAATTCTGCCGTGCGCGCTCGTAGACACACGGGTCATGCTCGTCGGTACCGGCAGGAAAATCGATTTCGGGCTTGATGATATGGTAAAGCGATTTGGGATTGCCTTCGGCCTCTGCGCGCGCCTCTTCGCTGTTGAGCACGTCATAAGGACGCGAAGCCACTTCGGTGACCATTTCGCGTGGCGGGCGTATGCCCTTGAATGGTTTTACTTTAGCCATGGTTTCTCAATTGGGGTATAGTTAAGGTATTTTAAGGTTCTTGTAAGAAGTTCAATCCGGCGACACAAGGCATGTGCGGGCAATGGGCCGCCGGATTGAATTTATTGTTCAGCCGCGTACGATTGTCTCTTCGCGGTCGGGGCCGACAGAAATGATTGTCACGGGCACGCCCACGTGCTTCTCGATATATGCGATATAGTCGCGGAAAGCCTGGGGAAGCTCGCTCTCGCGGCGTGCGGCCGATATATCGGTGAGCCAGCCGGGAAGTTCTTCATATATGGGTTCCACATCGGCCTTGCCTTCGGCGTTGTGGCCCACGCAATAGGGGAAGTCGGTGGTCACAGTGCCGTCGGGCAGACGGTAGGCGGTGCAGACCTTGATGGTGTCGAATGTGTCGAGCACGTCGCTCTTCATGAGAATGAGGTCGGTGGCGCCGTTAATCATCACGGAGTAACGGAGAGCCACGAGGTCGAGCCAGCCGCAACGGCGTTCACGTCCTGTCACGGCACCGTATTCGTGTCCGATAGAGCGGATTTCATCACCGGTGGCATCGAAAAGTTCGGTCGGGAAGGGACCGCTGCCAACACGGGTGCAGTATGCCTTGAAGATACCGTAGACCTTGCCGATGCGCGAGGGAGCGAGACCGAGACCGGTGCAAGCGCCGGCAGCCACTGTGTTGCTCGAGGTAACAAAAGGATACGAACCGAAATCTATGTCGAGCATGGTGCCCTGAGCCCCTTCGCAGAGTATGCTGTTGTCGTTGTCGAGAGCCTTGTTCACGAAATGCTCCGTGTCGGTGAGCTTGAACGAACGCAGATACTCGAGAGCATCGAGCCACTCCTGCTCGTTCTTTGTCAGTGCTTCGGTGTCAATCACGGCATCCATGTTCCTGAGAGTGCGTATGTGACGGTCGCGGGCGGCGGCATAAATCGCATCGAAGTTATCGTCGAGGATATCGCCCACACGCAGGCCGTGACGCGAAATCTTGTCGGAATATGTCGGACCGATTCCCTTGCCTGTAGTGCCGATTTTACCTGCGCCCATCTGAGCCTCGCCGGCAGCGTCGAGCAGACGGTGAGTTGGCATGATGAGATGAGCCTTCTTGGATATGCGGAGTATGTCGTGGAGGTCTACGCCGTCGGCTTCGAGCTCAGCGGCCTCCTTGCGGAAGAGCACTGGGTCGAGCACAACGCCGTTGCCGATAACATTTGTAATGGCCCCTTTGGCGAAAACGCCCGAGGGAATGGAGCGGAGCACATGCTTGTGTCCGTCGAATTCAAGGGTGTGGCCCGCATTCGGACCGCCCTGGAAACGAGCTACTATATCATAATCGGGAGCGAGAACATCGACAATCTTGCCTTTGCCCTCGTCGCCCCACTGGAGACCTAAAAGAATATCGGCTTTCATTTTCTGGATTTTGATATGACTGATTTAGACTGTTTTTTCTGTTCGGATGACACCTTGCGGTTTCTGCGGGCACATGTGGAGCAAATGCCATACACCGAAATGGTGGCATAAGCCGGTGTAAATGCCGAAAAACGGCGCGCACGCAGCAGCTCGTCGAGCTCAGGGTCACGGAGGTTCTTGATTTTGCCGCATTTGGTGCACACAAGGTGATTGTGGCACGACGATGCCATCTCGAACATCGTCACGGCATCGTCAATAAAAAGCTTACGGAGCATACCACAGTCTACAAGCATCTGCATGGTGGAGTATACCGTGGCTGCCGACACATGAGTCGAGTTGTGCCGCAGCACATCTGTCACCGCCCTCACCGTGAAATGCCCCTGAAGGCTTTCGGCAGCGGCAAGCACAAGAAAGCGCTCAGGCGTGCATCTGCGGCCCGTCTGCCTCATGTATTCTGCGAAAGCGGCGGCCGAGGCCGTAGGTGGTATGCTGACAGCTGTCATCTGGTGCATTACGTTTCTTCGGGCAAAATTAGTAATTTTTTTCATAGCGTCCATAAAAATGCTTAACTTTGTGCACACATAACTGCTGATACATACGATGAACGATTATTATAAAGTGACATTCACCGTCACGCCCGCCGATACCGACGCCTGCGATTTGCTCGCCGATACACTGGCCGAAGCCGGATTCGAGAGTTTCGAACCGGCAGATGACGGTTCGTCAATGGTGGCTTACGTTCCCGCCTCAACCTATAGCGAGGAAGCTGTGGCCCGGGCAATATCCGCCCAGCCGATTCCGGTTGAAATCTCATACGCTGCCGAATTTGTCGAAGGCCGCGACTGGAACAGCGAGTGGGAAAAGAACTACTTCAAGCCTATTGTGGTAGCCGGCCTCGTGGCCGTTCACAGCTCGTTTCACACCGATGTGCCGCAGGCCAGATACGATATCGTCATTGACCCGCGTATGGCATTCGGCACGGGCCACCACGCCACCACTACCCTTATGATGAAGTCGCTGCTCGCCAATGAAAACATCAGAGGCGCAAAGGTGATAGACATGGGCACCGGGACTGGCATCCTCGCCATTCTCGCCGACATGCTGGGAGCCTCCGACGTGCAGGCTATTGAAATAGACCCATACGCCGCCGAAAACGCACGCGACAACGTGGCACTCAATCTCCCCGACAGCCACGTGAACGTCATCACGGGCGACGCATCGGCTCTCGACGCGCTTCCCGGCTTTGCCGACATTTTCCTCGCCAACATCAACCGCAACATCATCACCGGCGACATCAGCCGCTACGCTGCCGCCATGAAACCCGGTGCCACAATCACCGTGAGCGGCTTCTATGTGGAGGACAGGCCTGTGGTGGAGAGGGCCGCTTCCGACGCTGGCCTCTCACTCAGGAGCGTGGCCGATATAGACAACTGGTCATCTATGACTTTTGAAAAGACAAAGGCATGATTCGCTGTCTTACCGCCATATTACTGATTCTCGCCGCTTTCGTACCGGCACTGGCCGCAAGCGTGCACGCAGACTCTGCCGCCGTCACCACTCCACAGGTGCCTGCACAGAAAGAACGTGTTTCAGAGCTTGCTTTTTATGAAGCCTCGCACAGCCGTCCCCTATTTTCGTGGGGTGCGGAAGCAGGCGCCAACGTCGACCTTTCGGGCAACGACATGAGCACAATAGCCCTCAATCTGTCGACGGGCCTGCGCTGGCGCTGGATACGTTTCTTCGGTCTCGGAGCCGAAGCCGACATCACGGTGTCGAACTCCAACCGCTACTTCCCGATTTACGCCATTTTCCGCACCAATTTCACCGATAAGCCTTCGCGCGTATTCTGGGAGGTGCGCGGAGGCCTCGCCCTGCAGTATCACGAAAACGCAGCCAACACCACGGGGGCATTCTTCTATACCGGCGCATCCATGCTTCTGGCCTCGGGAGCAAGTTTCTCGTCATATATGTCGCTGGGCTACACCTACGTACAGCGCAAGTCAATCCTCGTCGACGAAGAGACTCTGCATCAGCCCAATCTGAGCAATGCATCGCTCCGCATAGGCGTGGTATTCTAATTTCATCACCGAAGTGGCAAGCCTGAATCTTTTCTATCCGGAAAACGACCTCGCGCTCGCCAGGAATATACCGCGCTATACAGCACCCCCGGCCGCCACGCAGCTGCGCCGTTCGGGCTATGCACTGCCGTTATGGTACGCCGACCGAGGCGACCGTTTTTACTGCGAAGGCATCAATGCGGATTGGATACGACGTATCCGCGATACATTCGACACAGGCATAGAACCTTTCGACCATATTACCGAAGGCCTGTCCCCCGCTCCATGGGGATGGTCAAAAGGCGCGCGTCAGTTTTTCGCCGACCTCGGCTATGACTCTTCCCTATTGCCATCCGATGCCGAACTCGATGCGATACGGGCCCTTTCTCACCGGCGTACGGCAGCAGAAGTATCGCGACTGATTGCCGGGAAGCTGCCTTTCGAGGTAGCCCCTCCGGCACAGGAACTCCGCACTGTTGCGGAAATCAACGATTTCATAAACGCACATCCGCAGGGCACGGTACTCAAACTGCCCTGGTCGTCATCGGGCCGGGGACTCGTAGCCACCGACCCCGTCACAGCCCGCTCCCAATCGAATATGTTCGAGGGGATGCTCAGACGCCAGGGCTCTGTCATGGCAGAACCGCGGCATAAAAAAGTGCTCGATTTCGCCATGCTGTTCAACCTCCGCCGGGGGCACTGTTCTTTCGCCGGACTGTCGGTGTTCACCAACGTGCAGTTCGGCACCTACGCCGGCAACAGGCTCGCCTCCGACAGCATGCTCATGGAGCAGATAGCCTCTCTTGCCGGCAGCGAACAGCCCGTGGCCGTACGCGATGCCCTCATCCCCGCGCTCGAACAGACAGCCGGAGCAAACTATGAAGGACCCTTAGGCGTTGACATGATGATAGTCGATGGCGGTTCATACCGTCTCGCGCCCGTCACAGAAATCAATTTCCGCATGACCATGGGACATCTGTGCCGCCGTTTTTACGACCGTTACGCGGCAGAAGGAAGCGAAGGCAGTTTCTCCATACACACCAACACCCCGGCAGACAGGGCAGGTGTGTTCGATGCCTCCATGAGCGGCGGACGCATGCACTCCGGCACCCTCGACATGGCCCCTCCCGGGAGTCTTTTTTCATTTATTGTGAGACTTGGCGATTGCCGTGCCGTAAAAAATGTTTAATTTTGCAACCGCTTTTCAACCATAGCAACAACAAAGATATGGACGTAAAACAGTCAATGCGCGAAATCCTCCGGGCCGAGAGCGCCGCAATAAGCGCCATTCCCGTTTCCGACGCCTATGAAGAGGCCGTCGAAGCCATTGTCGAGCGCGTGCACCGCCGCGGTGGCAAGCTCATCACCGCAGGCATGGGCAAGGCCGGACAGATAGCGATGAACATAGCCACCACATTCTCATCCACGGGTACTCCAGCTGTGAACCTCCATCCCAGCGAGGCCCAGCACGGCGACCTTGGAGTGGTGCAGCCCAATGATATAGTGCTGCTCATATCCAACAGCGGCAAGACCCGCGAAATACTCGAGCTCATCGAACTTCTGCACGGTCTTTACGCCGACATCCCCGTGATTGTGATTTCTGGCACGCCCGACAGCCCTCTCGTTCATGCCGCCGACATAGCGCTGCTCACCGGGGGTGCTCCCGAAGTATGTCCTCTCGGCCTGACGCCCACCACCTCCACCACGATGATGACGGTGATTGGCGATGTGCTTGTGGTGAATGTGATGACAGCAATCGGTTTCTCTGTCGAGGACTATGCCAAAAGACACCACGGAGGCTATCTGGGACATCTGTCGCGCAGCAAAAGCAATTGACACCGCATCTGAGCTCCATGAAAAAGATTATATGCATCGGCGAATGCTCGCTCAATATCGTGCTTGACCCGTCAGGCCGCCCCCTCGGCTCCATGCCCGGCGGACGCGTGACTAATGCCGCCGCCATTCTGGCCGCCTCGCACGACAGCAGGGTGCTAATTGCCTCGGAGGTCTCCGCCGACCCCGTCGGCGATATTCTGGCCGATTACCTCAGCGGCCACGGTGTGGACATCACATCGCTCGACCGTTTCACCGAAGGACGCACCCCCGTGAATATCTTCACGGCTCCCGATGCCGATTCGCAGCCGGTGTCCCTCACGCGCTACGAACAGTATCCCGACGAGGGCTTCGACATCATATGGCCCAGGATTGACGAAGGCGACATAGTGCTCTTCGGGGGATTCTATGCCCTCGACAGCCGCATGCGTCCGCGTCTGAGCCGTTTTCTCAGCCACTGCGTCGAGCGCAAGGCCCTGCTCATATATCTGCCCGGCTTCCTGCCACAGCAGGCACCGCGTATAACGCACGTCATGCCGGCGATTTTCGAAAATCTCGAGATATCGGATGCCGTGATTGCCCGCAGCGAGGATTTGAAGTACATCTTCGGCACCGACAGCCCGGAAGAGTCCTACCGCAATCACATCGATTTCTACTGCCGCTCCCTTATAGCCATAAATCCTGATGCCCGTACCATTGATTATTATAGCGGAAACGGTTCCAGCTCTGCACGGATTCCTGAGCAGCAGTGCCGCACAATGCTCTGGAATGCAGGAGCAGTGGCAGGAGTCGTGTCGGCTGTCATCAGCCATGCTGTTACCCCCGGCACACTCGCTGAGCCGTCTGCAGTCATCCGCGACACCATACTCGATGCGGCCGTCAGCAGTGCCGCACAAGCCATAAAGAACATTTCCTGTCTCTGGCAGCATATATCCTGAAATCCGGGAAAGAGTCCATTGCCACCGACACCATTATAATATTCCAAAGACAAAAACAATATCACCATGTCAACAACCGCAAATGCACCACTCACTCCGTTCGCCAAAGTACGCGACATGCGTGTGGCTGTGGTGCGCACTCTGTGGAACAGCAAAATAACCGAGCCTCTCATGGCCGGAGCACTCGACGAATTCAAAAGCGCCGGTCTCACCGAACAGGACATCGATACTTTCGAGGTTCCAGGGGCCATTGAACTCACTTTCGCCGCCTCGAAACTCATCGAAAGCGGTCTCTACAACAGCATCGTAGTGCTCGGATGCGTCATCCGCGGAGGCACGCCTCACTTCGATTACGTATGCCAGAGTGTCACTCAGGGCATCACGCACCTTAATGCCGAGTGCGACATTCCCGTGATTTTCGGCGTGCTTACCGTCGACAATGAGCAGGACGCTCTCGACCGTGCCGGAGGGAAAGAAGGCAACAAAGGTGCCGAAGCTGCCCGTGCGGCCCTGCTCATGTACGACTTCGTGGACAGAGTGGAAAATATCTGACAACCATAGTATCAACTAAACCGCATTACCTTGAAGAGTATCGTTTTCATAATCCTTGGCTCCCTGCTCGGGCTCGTGCTGCTCACCGCTCAGGTGTCGTGTGCCACGCATGAGACCTGCAGCAACTCGCTGCAGGCGGCCGAACTCGCTTACGCCAACGGCCGCTATGACGCGGCGCAGGCTCTCTGCGACGAACTTGTCAGCGCCAGAGAATTCTCTTCGCTCAATACCGACGAACTCTGCCGGCTCGCTCTTCTTTTCGTCCGACTCTCGGAGAATCACGGCGACGAAAACGCAAACACGGCATTCGCTGCAAAAACACTCGAGGCTGCCATAGAGCGCGACGCCGATTCGACTGCACTTTTCCTCTCTCTCGCCCCGGTGGAAGACCAGGCCCGTCTGACACTGATTAGGGCCATATCCGAAGGCCGTCGCAATCCCGTATCAACCGACAGCCTCGAATTCGACCCTGCCGACACAATTATTTCCTATTGATTCAACAATGAGCAACGACAACTGGCTCGACCGACTGGCGGCACTCCGCCAAACGATGCCCGACAGCGGCGAAACTGCCGCCGGAGAACCCGATGAAACACCGGCCGCATCCCCACGACAAAGCGGGCGCCTCGACATTGTATTCGAACGCAAGGGCCGTTCCGGAAAGTGCGCAACAATCATTGCAGGATTCACAATCGATGATGACGAAATCGCCGCCCTCGCCTCAGAAATGAAACGCACCCTCGGCACAGGGGGCTCGTCCCGTGGCGGTGAAATACTCATTCAGGGCGACCGCAGGCAGGACGTGCTCCGTTTCCTCACTTCCAAAGGACTGAAAGCCCGCGTAATATGAGCGACCGTACTCTTAAGACAGCCGACATATGCGCCATGGTCATGACGGCGGCGCGCCGCAAGGCCATGAAAAGCCTGTGCGCACACTCCGGTTCTGCCACAGGCCTGGCAGGGTCGTCGGCGGCGATAGCGCTGGCTGCCATTGACTCAAAGGTGCCGGTGATTGTGGTGGGCGACAGCCTCGACGATGCCGGATACCTCTATTTCGACCTCTGCCGCATTCTCGGCGAGGAGAACGTGGCAATACTCCCCTCGGGTTTCAAACGCGACATAAAATACGGTCAGGTCGACCCGCCAAATCAGATTCTGCGCACCGAGACACTGACTCGTCTGTCGGCCGGAAACGTACGCTTCGTCGTCACCTATCCCGATGCCATTGCCGAGTGCGTGGCTTCGCGCGAAGACATTCAGGCCCATACCATCACTCTCCGCAAGGACAGCAAAGCCGACATGCGGCAGACCGAACAGTGGCTCAAAGACAACGGCTTCAAGGAGACCGACTATGTCTATGAGCCTGGCCAATATGCCATACGCGGCTCCATATTCGACATTTACGGCTACAGCGACGAGCTGCCCTACCGTCTCGATTTCTTCGGCGACGAAATCGATTCAATCCGCACATTCAACGTCGAGACACAGCTGTCTGAAAGCCGTCTCGACAGTGTAGATATCACAGCCAACGTGAGTCACCGCGGACAGCTCCAGTCCATTCTCGACTTCATCGACCCCTCAAGCATCATTGCCTTCCGCAACCAAAGCCTCACACTGGAGCGGCTGCACACAATCAAAGAGACCGATGTCTCGGCATTCACGCTTCTGACAGAAGACGGCGACCCTGACGCGCTCGAACTCGTCATAGACCCATCGGATTTCGAAAATCATCTGGCCGGATTCAAGCGTCTCGGTTTCACTGCGGCAAAGCCCGGCGAAGACCACACTCCGGCGCGCAGCCGCGCTACCACGACAATGGCCTTCGACTGCACGCCCCAGGGTGTCTACCACAAGAATTTTGATATCATAGCCGAGTCATTCACTAAATTCATCAGCGACGGATACAGGCTTTTCATACTCTCGGACAACGAGAAGCAGTTCGACCGTCTGCGCGAGATTTTCGCCGACCGAGGAGACTGCATAGATTTTGAGGCTGTCGAGGGTACCCTGCACGAAGGCTTTGTCGACCATCAGTCCCGTATCTGTGTTTTCACCGACCACCAGATTTTCGACCGTTTCCACAAATACACACTCAAAAGCGACCGCGCACGCTCGGGCAAACTCGCCCTCTCGCTCAAAGAACTCGGCCAGCTCGAGCCCGGCGACTATATAGTGCATGTCGACCACGGCGTAGGCAAATTCGCCGGGCTGCTGCGCACCGACATCAACGGTCGCAAGCAGGAGGTCATCAAACTCATATATCAGAACAACGACATACTTTTTGTCTCAATTCATGCTCTTCATAAACTCGCCAAATACCGCGGCAAGGAAGGCGTGCCGCCCAAGGTAAACCGCATCGGCTCGGGAGCATGGCAGAAAATCAAAGACAAGACCAAGGCCAAACTCAAGGACATAGCCCGCGACCTGATAAAACTTTACGCCCAGCGCCGCGACGAGAAAGGCTTTGCATTTACGCCCGACACCTATCTGCAGCACGAGCTTGAGGCCTCGTTCATCTACGAGGATACTCCCGACCAGGTGACTGCGACACAGGCCGTGAAGAGCGACATGGAGAGCCAGCGGCCCATGGACCGTCTGATTTGCGGCGATGTGGGCTTCGGCAAGACCGAAATTGCCATACGCGCCGCCTTCAAGGCTGCAACCGACGGCAAGCAGGTGGCCGTGCTTGTGCCCACGACAGTGCTCGCATACCAGCACTTCCACACTTTCTCCGAGCGCCTGAAAGACTTCCCGGTGCGCGTCGAATACATCTCGCGAGCCCGCTCTGCCAAAGATGTGAAAGCCATTCTCGCCGACCTCGAAGCCGGTAAAATCGACATTATCATCGGCACCCACAAGCTCATAGGCAAATCGGTGAAATTCAAAGACCTCGGACTGCTCATCATCGACGAGGAGCAGAAATTCGGCGTGGCCGTCAAAGAGCGTCTGCGGCAGATGAAAGTGAATATCGACACTCTCACAATGAGTGCCACTCCCATACCGCGCACACTCCAGTTCTCTCTGATGGGTGCACGCGATTTATCGAACATCACAACACCTCCGCCAAACCGCTATCCGATTATCACCACCGTCGACGCGCTCAACGACACCACCGTCGCCGAGGCAATAAACTTCGAACTCGCACGCAACGGTCAGGTTTTCTTCGTCAATCCGCGAATCGAAGACCTGCATAATCTCGAGGATATGATAAAACGTCTGGTGCCCGACGCGCGCACCATAGTAGCGCACGGACAGATGCCGCCCGAAAAACTCGAGAAAGCAATCAACGACTTCTCGGCCCATGACTACGACATACTCCTTGCCACTACCATTATCGAAAGCGGCATCGATATGCCTAATGTCAACACAATTATAATCAACGACGCACACAAATTCGGCCTCAGCGAGCTGCATCAGCTCCGCGGACGCGTGGGCCGCTCGTCACGCAAGGCCTTCTGCTACCTCATGGTGCCTCCGGGCAAACCTCTCACGCCCGACGCGCGCCGGCGTCTGCAGGCCATAGAAAGTTTCTCCGACCTCGGCTCGGGCATACACATAGCCATGCAGGACCTCGACATACGAGGAGCCGGAAACCTTCTGGGCGCGGAGCAGAGCGGATTCATCGCCGACCTCGGCTATGAAACATATCAGAAGATTCTCCGCGAAGCGGTAGTCGAACTGCGCACCGAAGAATTTCCCGAACTCACAGATGCCGGCAATGCCGCCGACAACGGCGATTTCGTGGCCGACTGCATCATTGAGAGCGACCTCGAGCTGCTTCTGCCTTTCTATTACGTGCCCCAGGAGAGCGAGCGCATAGCACTTTATCAGGAACTCGACAACATAGAGCGCGACGACCAGCTTCAGGCCTTCGAGGAGCGCCTTACCGACCGCTTCGGCCGCATTCCCGACGCTGCCCACGAACTACTCCTCGTCCCCCGTCTGCGCCGTACGGCACGGCGCCTCGGAATAGAGAAGGTAGTACTCAAGCAAGGCCAGATGTTCCTGTTTTTCGTCGACAGTACCAACAAGGCCTATTATCAGTCCACTATGTTCGGACGTCTGCTCAACTATCTGCAGGCACATCCGTCCAGAGTACAAATCAGGGAGCGCAACGGACGGCGCAGCTTCGCAATCGCCAAAGTGCTCACAGTAGCCGAAGCTCTGTCGATTTTGGACTCGATACTAAATCTGGAGGCTATCTGAGCCATTTTTTTGAATTTTTTTGTCACAAGCATATCAGAAACACGAGCAAAAAGTTGCTCGGCATTGTTTTTTTATATTACTTTGCACAAAATTATGGCTGTATAAGCCTTTCAATACAAATCACAATCGTATGAAGAAACTCTTACTTCTCGCCGCGGCAGCCCTGACAAGTTTCAGCCTTTGCGCAAATGCTGTTCTTCCGCTCGTCACTGAGCTCAAGCCTGCCGAAGCAACCTTCACAAAGTCAAAGATTTCCTTTGCACAGCCCGATGCCCGGATGATTCAGGGAGCTCCCGTGGCAAAAATGTTTACCCTTGCCAACGGCAACACCGACCGCCGGCTCACACCCTCCCGTTCGGCACACGGCACCGTCATGCCTTTCTCCTACGCCGGAAGTCCCTATTCACTGGATGCCTTTGAGTCATTAGGCCAAGACCCGAACAAAATAACTATCGGGAAAGGCACACGTGTTTATCTCGCATTCACAATGCTTCCCGATGACGTCAAGGCTCTCGCCGGCAACTCCGTCACACAAGTCACACTCGTTTCCCCGGCCTCGAACGACATTCCTACCAATCCCATACCCGAAGTTGAGTTTTTCATCTCCTCTTTCAACGACGAGTTCGGCGCGGCATACGATTACAAACAGAAAATGAACCTCGGCAGCGAAGCTTTCGCCGAAGTCAACGTTCCCCTCACCAAACCGTATGTGATTCCCTCCGACAAGAATTACGTCCTGTTCGGTTATTCTTTCATTGTACCGGAAGGCGAGAACTACTGGCTGCCTTTCGACTTCATTCAGGCACCCTCGCAGCTGGCCGGCCTTATTACAGCCACTAACGACGAAGAACTTGTCAACAACATTGGAGAAACCTCGCCTGCATCCTGGGCCACATTCACCAGCGCATGCGGCTCTCTATGCATGTATCTCACTCTCGAAGGCGACAACCTTCCTCAGGACGCACTCTCGGCACTCACATTTGATGTTGAGGGCTATACCAAACCAGGAGAAAACAGCGAGCTGTACATTCTCTACGACAACAAGGGCGCCAACGATATTGAAGAGGTCGGTATCACTGCAAAGGTAAATGACGGACAAGAAGCCAAATACAATGGCATCGTGGTGGATTATCGTACCGGCGAGCCCGCACCTACAAAGCCCGGCGGCAGAGGTGTGGCTATTTTCCGGATTCCTGTCCCCGCCGACGTTGAAGGTACTGCCAATATAGCCTTTACCATTGACCGCGTCAACGACACTCAAAAAGCTCTTATCAGCAGCAGCTACGAAATCCTAAGCTATAATAAAGGATACGACCGAAAGATAGTATTTGAGGATGCGACCGGCAACTGGTGCGGCTGGTGTCCTTCGGGTATGGTGATGCTCGACTATATCAAAGAAAAATATCCTGAAGCTCTGTTAATCGGTGTTCACGGCTCTCAAAGCGCCACAACCCGCGACCCCATGGCAGTAACTGCATATTCGAATGCCCTCAACGAGTTGATTCAGGGCTATCCTTCAGTTCTTGTCAACCGCATTGACTCTTATTCCCCCGGAGGTGCCAGCGAAACCGCTCTAAAAGCCGCGGCCGACGAGTATATGGAAGATTTGACTTCGTATCCGTCTTACGGCAATATCACTTTCACTTCATCGAAGAAAACCTCTGCATCCCTTAATGTCTCGGCTACAATCAAATTCAGCGTCAGTCTGAAACAACCGCACAGCGTATCATTCGTCACTATTCAGGACGAAGTCGGTCCTTACGACCAGACCAATTATTATGCCACCGGCTATCCCGGCCACGATGTGCCCCTCGGCGATTGGAATAATGCCGGTTCGCCCGTCAATATGATTTACAACGACGTAGCCCGCGGATTCAAGCAGGGTGCAGCTTTTGCAGAGGCCGTTGAAAAAGACAAGGAATACACATTCTCTTCAACCGTTTCATACTCAAAGGTCGATGCTGCCAAACCTCACCGAGTAGCAGCTCTGCTCATAAACAACGCAACCGGCGAAATCGTCAATGCATCAGTAATGGAGTGCCTTGAAGGCGACTCAGCAGGCGTTGAAGATGTAATAGCAGGCTCAGGTGACGCCGACATCACAATCGGAGCCGGCTCTATCAGCGTGACAGGCGCCACAACCGTGGCCGTCTACTCGCTCGATGGCCGCAAGGTAGCCGACGGCAACGCTACAGGCCTCGCAGCTGGAATCTACATCGTAGTGGCCGACGGTCACAGCACCAAAGTAGCCGTATACTGATACTAAAAAATCCGCGGCAGCCGAAGGCGAAAGAGCCTGTCTGTCACGGTCATTCCAAACCACATTCCGGAGCACGCCGACTGTGCGGCGTGCTCCTTTTTTATTTTTATCAAAAAAGCGATGCACAAAAATATGCTATACGGCATTTTTTTTGTAATTTTGCAAATCAATACAGATACAAGGTAAATAACCCCATGTCGACATTAAAACCCATCCGTACCGCACTTGTATCGGTCTACAACAAAGACCGCATCGCCCCTATAGTAGAGAAACTTCATTCGCTCGGCGTAGAGCTCCTTTCCACCGGAGGCTCGCGCTCATACATCCAAAGTCTCGGCATACCCTGCAAGGCCGTTGAAGACCTCACAGGCTATCCCTCGATTCTCGGAGGCCGCGTAAAGACACTCCATCCCAAGGTGTTCGGCGGCATCCTCGCACGCCGCGACAACGAGAGTGACCGCGCCGAGCTCGCCCAATACGAAATACCCACTATCGACCTCGTGATTGTAGACCTGTATCCCTTTGAGGATACCGTAGCCTCCGGTGCTTCGGAGCAGGACATCATCGAGAAAATCGACATAGGCGGCATATCCCTTATCCGCGCCGCCGCCAAAAACTTCGCCGACACAATCATCGTGGCTTCCGTGGAACAGTTCGCTCTTCTGCAGGGCGTACTCGACCGCAACGGTGCCGCCTCGACACTCGAAGAGCGCCGTCTCTTCGCTCAGGAGGCATTCGCCGTATCGTCGGAGTATGACTCGGCAATCTTCAACTGGTTCAGCCTCACAGGCAATAATCCGCAGGAGCATCTCCGCGTGGCAATCGACGGTTCGATGAGCCTCCGCTACGGCGAGAATCCTCACCAGGCAGCCCGTTTCTACGGAGATTTCAACGCACTCTTCGACCAGCTCCACGGCAAGGAAATCAGCTATAACAACCTGCTCGACATCGATGCCGCATGCGCCCTCATCGATGAATTCGACACCACTTCGGTTGCCGTACTCAAGCATAACAACGCCTGCGGCCTCGCTTCGCGCGACACTGTGCTCGAAGCATGGAAAGACGCCCTCGCCGGCGACCCCGTATCGGCATTCGGCGGCATTATCATATGCAACCGTCCCATTGACGCGGCAGCCGCAGAAGAAATCGGCAAGATTTTCTTCGAGGTCATTATCGCTCCCGAGTACAGCGACGACGCCCTGGCAATCCTCTTCCAGAAGAAAAACCGCATCGTGCTTCGCCGCAAGGCAGCAGCAGCTCCCGAAATGAAGATGCGCACTATCCTCAACGGCGTGCTCATGCAGGAGCCCGACAGCAAAGTCGAGACTATCGAAGACCTCAGGCTCGTTGCCGGCGACACTCTCACCGAGCAAATGGCCGCCGACATGATTTTCGCAAACAAAATCGTAAAGCACTCGAAGAGCAACGCTATCGTGCTCGCACGCAACGGCCAGCTGCTGGCATCGGGCGTAGGCCAGACATCACGCGTCGACGCACTCCGCCACGCCATTGAGAAGGCTCACAGCTTCCGCTTCGACCTCAACGGCGCCACCATGGCATCAGATGCCTTCTTCCCCTTTGCCGACTGCGTGGAAATCGCCCACAGCGCCGGCATAGACTATGTAATCCAGCCCGGAGGTTCTATCCGCGATACAGATTCGGTGGAGTACTGCAAGAACACCGGCATGACAATGGTCATGACAGGCTTCCGTCACTTCCGTCACTAATAGTACTCTGCCCGACTCCAATCTTTCACTTTTACATACCTCAGCTCCCCTTCCTCAATCAAAATGAGACTATTCTCACTTACAAAAGAAATTGCAATCGACCTTGGCACCGCCAATACCGTAATCATACATAACGACAAAATCGTTATCAACGAACCGTCGATTGTCGCACTTGACAACCGCACGGACAAGCTTATCGCCGTAGGCAAGGAAGCCCACCTCATGGAGGGCAAAGGCCATCCCGGCATCCGCACCGTGCGCCCCCTGCGCAAGGGTGTCATTGCTGACTTCAACGCCGCTGAGCTAATGATACGCGGTCTTGTAAAGAAGGCTTCGACAAAAAACAACTGGTTCTCGCCGTCGCTCCGCATGGTCGTAGGCATTCCCTCGGGTTCTACCGAAGTCGAGGTGCGTGCCGTGCGCGACTCATCGGAGCATGCCGACGGACGCGACGTGTACATGATTCATGAGCCTATGGCGGCCGCTCTCGGCATCGGTCTCGACGTTGAGGCTCCCCAGGGCAACATGATTGTCGACATAGGCGGCGGCACAACCGAAATCGCCGTGATTTCGCTCGGCGGCATCGTGAGCAACAAGAGCATTCAGATTGCCGGCGACGACCTCACCGACGATATTCTCAACCATATGCGCCGTGCTCATAACATCAAGGTAGGCATCCGCACCGCCGAACAAATCAAGATTCACGTGGGCTCGGCCCTCACCGAACTCGAGAATCCCCCCGAGGATTATGTCGTACACGGTCCCAATCTCATGACATCGCTTCCTCTCGAAGTGCCCGTCAGCTATCAGGAAGTGTGCCACTGCATAGAGAAGACTATCAGCAAAATCGAGGCAGCCGTGCTCAGCGCCCTCGAGCAGACTCCTCCCGAGCTATATGCCGACATCGTGAAAAACGGCATATACCTCGCCGGCGGCGGCGCTCTACTGCGCGGTCTCGACAAGCGTCTCATCGACAAAATCGGCATCCAGTTCCATGTGGCCGACGACCCCCTGCTCTGCGTGGCAAAGGGTACGGGCGTAGCACTTAAGAACATTCACCGTTTCTCGTTCCTCATCCGCTAACATTCTCCCCTCCGAAGGATTGTGAGCGAGCTCATAGGCTTTCTTATACGGCACAGCAAGTGGTTTATCTTCACGTTTTACGTGGTGATAAGCTGCATGCTGCTGTTTAAGGACGACCCCTATCGCCAGCACGTATATATCACCTCAGCCGGGCGTCTGGCATCCACGGCCTACAAAGGCGCCAACAACGTGACCTCGTATTTCAACCTCCACCACATCAACGAGGACCTCAACCGCCGCAACGCCCAGCTGCAGGCAGAAATTGAAAGCCTCAGGGAAGAAATACAGGACCTCCACGAAATGGGATTCAACGACACGCTGGTTCCAGACTCGGGCGTGCCGCACTTCGAATTCATCGTGGCCCACGTCATAAGCAACTCCATAGCCCACCCTTACAACTATCTCACAATCAACAAGGGCACTGAAGACGGCGTACGCCCGGAGCTCGGTGTGATTGACCAGAACGGCGTAGTGGGCATTGTAAGCAACACGGGCCCTCACAGCGCCCGTGTGATTTCACTGCTGAACCCGCATTTCCGCCTCTCCTGCAAAATCAAGCGCAGCGACTATTTCGGTTCTCTCGTATGGACAGGCGACAGCCCCACAGAAGCATCCCTCGAAGAGCTGCCGCGACACACGGTGTTCAAGCAAGGCGACACCATTGTCACCTCGGGCTATTCGGCAGTATTCCCGGCCGGCCTGCCCGTAGGCGTGGTGCTTGACGAGGACACCGACAAGAGCAGCGACTTCTTCACCCTCCGCGTAGGCCTGTTCGCCGATTTCACCAGACTTGGAAATGTTCAGATTGTGATTAACAACCATGCCGAAGAGCTCAGGAAACTTCAGGCAGGAGAAGAAAACGACGCAAAGAAGAACCCGTTCGGCCAATGACTAAGTTTTTCATAAAATACGCCATTTTCTTTTTGCTGATGATACCGGCCCAGGCTATCATCTTCAATCACGCCATACTCTTCAATGTGGCGGTGCCTCTGCTGTTCATCTGGCTCATAATCATGCTGCCGGTGACTATCGGCGTCAATCTGTCGATGACCCTCGGATTTCTCACCGGTCTCGTGCTCGACATCTTCTCCGATACTCCCGGTGTCAACGCTCTCTGCTGCACCGTACTGGCCTTCGTCCGCAAACCGGTATTCCACCTGTACGTGTCGATGGATGATGACCTTGCCAGCCGTAGCCCTTCGGCACAATCCATGGGTCACGGCGCTTTCATGAAGTTCCTGTCTACCATGGTGCTGCTGTACTGCACTATGGTATTCACAGTGGAAGCATTCCAGTTTTTCAGTTTCAGACTGCTGATACTCCGTATAATCGCGTCGTCTGCCTATACGTTCGTACTTCTGTATGCATTCGACAGCCTGTTCCGGCGCCGTCGCGAATACTACAGTTGAACCGTGCCTGTACCGGCACTCCGCTCTCCACACGTCTCTCCCACATATAACAAACTGTAAATTGAGAAAAAACTATAATCTTGAAAAGCGTAAATATGTAATCGGGGGCTTCCTGGTGATTATAGCACTTATATATCTCGTCAGGCTTTTCGATTTGCAGCTTGCCGACGAGAAATACAAGCAGTCGGCCGATTCGAACGCTTTTCTTAAGAAAACCATATATCCCTCGCGCGGCCTTATCTATGACCGCAACGGCGAGCTGGTGGTGTTCAACCAGCCTGCCTATGATGTCATGCTCATACCGCGGGAAGTACAGGCCTTCGACACCCTCGATTTCTGCGCCACAATCAACATCGAACCCGAAGCACTGAGAAAGCGCTTCACCGATATGAAGGACAGACGCCTCAATCCCGGCTACTCATCGTATACTCCACAGCGCCTCATAGCACAGCTTTCGGTGGAGGATTACGGTCGCCTGCAGGAAAAACTATACCGCTTCCCGGGATTCTTCATCCAGAAACGAATCCTGCGCCAGTACAAGCATCCGACCGCGGCAAACGTACTCGGCAACATACGCGAGGTGTCGCAGGCCGACATCGACCGCGACAGCTATTACGCTCCGGGCGACTACACCGGCGACCTCGGGGTTGAAAAAAGCTACGAGACATATCTCCGTGGCGTCAAAGGTGTGGAGATACTCATGCGCGACGCACGCGGCCGCATTCAGGGACGCTATGAGGACGGCGCCAACGATGTGGCGCCGATTGCCGGACGCGATTTGCGCCTGAGCCTCGACATAAAGCTGCAGCAGTATGCCGAATCCCTCATGGTAGGAAAGCGCGGAGCCGTAGTGGCCATTGAGCCTGCCACAGGAGAGATTCTGTGCATGGTATCGATGCCGACATATGACCCTACGATGCTTGTGGGCCGTCAGCGCGGCAAGAACTACAAGCTCCTCACCCAGGATGATTCATGGCCGCTCTTCGACCGCGCGCTCATGGCGGCATATCCTCCGGGCTCCACTTTCAAGCCCACGCAGGGCCTTATTTTCCTTGAGGAAGGCATCATAGACCTCTCGACCGCATATCCCTGTTACCGCGGCTACATCAGCGGCGGCCTGCGCGTAGGCTGTCACCCTCACAGCTCGCCTCTCACGCTCAAGCCGGCCATTCAGACATCGTGCAACGCATTTTTCTGCTGGGGTCTCAAAGGCATGATTGACAAGCGCAGCAAATACGGTGCCAGCGACAAGGCATTCGAAATATGGAAGAATCACCTTGTGTCCATGGGTTACGGATACAAGCTCGGAGTCGACCTTCCGGGCGAGAGCCGCGGATTCATCCCCAATGCCAAGTTCTACGATAAGTTCTACTCCAAAGGCCACTGGAGCGCCAATACAATTATCTCCGTGGCTATCGGACAGGGCGAAATACTGGCCACGCCGCTGCAAATCGCCAATCTGTCGGCGACAATCGCCAACCGCGGCCACTTCGTCACGCCCCATGTGGTGAAGCAAATCAAGGATACCGTAATGCCCGAAGAAGCCTTCCCCACGCGCACACCCACCATCGCCGCCCACTGGTACGACGATGTCGCCGAAGGCATGCGTATGGCGGTAACCGGCGGCACGTGCCGCCGCGCGGCCATTCCGGGCATCGAGGTCTGCGGCAAGACCGGCACGGCGCAGAATCCGCACGGCACCGACCACTCCGCGTTCATGGGATTCGCCCCCTATCACGACTCGAAAATCGCCGTGGCCGTATATGTGGAGAACGGCGGCTGGGGCGCAACATACGGCGTGCCCATAGGCTGCCTTGTAATGGAGAAGTATCTCACCGGAACCATATCGCCCGAACACAAGGCGATGGAGGAACAAATGCTTAAATCATCGATTTACTATGCGCCTGCCAAGAAGAAGTGAATCCGGCTCCACATTCCGAAATCTCGACTGGATTACCGTAATAATATACTTTATTATGGTGTTCGCCGGCATGGTGAGCATCTATGCGGCATGCTACGACTTCGACAATGCATCGATGTTCGCTGTCACGGAGTTTTCGGGCAAGCAGCTGCGCTGGATAGGTCTCTCGGGCATTCTCGCACTCGTGCTGCTGCTGATTGACAGCCGCATGTACGAGACATACGCCTATCCCGTCTACATATTCGTAATGCTGCTGCTGTTCATCACACCCTTTGTCGCACACGACATCAAAGGCTCGCGCTCATGGATTACTTTCGGCTCGTCGATGAGCCTTCAGCCGGCAGAATTCGCCAAGTTCGCCACCGCACTCGCCCTGGCCAAGCTTTTCAGTTCCTACCACTTCGTGCTTAACGCACGATGGCTCAACTATGTGAAGGCGCTTGCCATAATACTCACCCCTGTCATACTCATACTGCTGCAGAACGAGACAGGCTCGGCCCTGACGTTCATGGCGCTTTTCTTTGTCCTCTACCGCGAGGGCATGAGCGGACTGGTGCTCTTCGCAGCTCTCTTCGCCGTGGTAATCTTCGTGGTCGCCATCAAATATACCGAGACCATGATACTCGGCATACCATCCGGCGAATTCTCCGTATTCATCATGCTCATGCTCGTAATGGTGGGTATGGCCGTTATCTATTCGCGTCGTATCGAAATCGGGCGTAATCTCGTGTTCTGGTTCGCCGGATGCGGGCTGGTGATGTACATCGTCGACCTCTGCGGCATCACACTCCCGGCCATGGCGTGCATCCTCTCGATGCTCCTCATTGCCTGCGTATACATTGTGATTGAGGCCATAAAATACCGCCGTCCGAAGCTCTACATCACCGTCGCTACGGCTATCCTTGCCGTGGGCTTCATGTTCTCGGTGAACATGGCGTTCGAGAAACTGCAGCCCCACCAGCGTCTGCGCATAGAGGTGGCACTCGGCATAGTCGAGGATTTGCGCGGAGCCGGATACAATGTCAACCAGTCGACAATCGCCATCGGCTCTGGCGGTTTCGCAGGCAAAGGCTTCCTCAACGGCACGCAGACCAAGCTCAAATATGTTCCCGAGCAGCACACCGACTTCATCTTCTGCACAATCGGCGAGGAAGAAGGCTTCATAGGCACCATGCTCGTCACACTCCTCTTCCTTGCACTCATACTGCGTGTGATTGCAATAGGCGAACGCCAACCCACCACCTTCGGACGCGTCTACGCCTACTGCGTGGCTTCCTATTTCATATTCCACTTCTGCATAAACATAGGCATGGTCATAGGACTGTGCCCCGTAATCGGCATTCCGTTGCCGTTCTTCAGTTACGGCGGCTCGTCGCTGTGGGGATTCACGATACTTCTGTTCATCCTCCTCAAGCTCGACGCTTCGCGCAAAAACTACATGGGTTACTGACACACCCCAACTTTCAACACGTTTCAATCGTTTAAATACCAAATATAAAAGCAACCGGGCCGGTTTCCCGGCTTTGCTTCCAAATAAATTTCTACAGCGAACATGGCTGACTCGAATTTTATAGACTATGTGAAAATCCTCTGCCGCTCGGGACGCGGAGGCGCAGGCTCACGTCACTTCTATCGTGCCAAATATGTACCCAAGGGAGGCCCTGACGGAGGTGACGGAGGCCGTGGAGGTCATATCATTCTCCGCGGCAACCGCAACATGTGGACGCTCCTGCCACTGAAATACCGCCGTCATATCTTCGCAGGCAACGGGCAGAGCGGCTCGGGTGGCCGTTCTTTCGGCAAGGACGGCGAGGACGTTGTTGTCGACGTACCCTGCGGAACCGTGGTATATGATGCCGAGACAGGCGAATACCTCACCGAAGTGACCGACGACGGCCAGGAAATAAAGCTCCTCAAGGGAGGCCGTGGGGGGCTGGGCAACTGGCATTTCAAGAGCTCTACCAACCGCACGCCGCGATATGCTCAGCCGGGTGAACCGGCAATCGAAAAGTCGGTGGTGCTCGAACTGAAAATGCTCGCAGACGTGGGTCTTGTCGGCTTCCCCAACGCGGGTAAATCGACACTTCTGTCGGCAGTTTCGGCAGCCGAACCGAAAATCGCCGATTATCCCTTCACGACAATGGAGCCGCAGCTCGGCATCGTCAGCTACCGCGACAACCGCTCGTTCGTAATGGCCGACATACCCGGCATCATCGAAGGCGCCAGCGAGGGCAAGGGCCTCGGTCTGCGTTTCCTGCGCCACATCGAGCGAAATGCCGTGCTCCTCTTCCTTGTTCCGGCCGATGCCGACGACATCGAGAAGGAATACGAAATCCTGCTCGACGAACTCCGCCGCTTCAATCCGCAGCTCGTCGACAAAGAGCGTGTGCTCGCCATATCGAAATCCGACTTACTCGACGATGAGCTCCGCGAGGAAATCGAGAAGACCCTTCCCGAAGGCATTCCCCACGTATTCATATCCGCTGTCACCGGCTACGGCATCGACAGGCTCAAGGATATGCTCTGGACCGCAATCACCGACGACCGCAACCGCATCGATTCGCCCGACACGGTTCACCGTCCGCTCGACAGCCGTCACCGCGTGCAGGAAGAAGACAATTTTATCTTCGAATACGAACCCACACCCGACGAAGCCGACGAGGAAGCCGAGGATTTGCGTAAAATAAGCCCCGACACATGGGAAGAGGACATCGACTGGGACGACGCTGACATCGACGAGATTGACGACGATACTCCCTGTGAGGATAACGACGAAGACGACGACCGTCCCTCCGACGACGATATTTTCGGCTACGAGGCTATCAACGACGACCGCGAATGAGCATCACAGCAGCACGCTTCTTCAAAGACACTGTCGACCGTCTCTCGCCTTCGCTCGGCAAGGGCGAGGCGGAGGCGGCCGCACGCATAATCTTTGAGGATGTGGCCGGCTATGACCGCAAATACATTTTTGTGAACGGCGACCGCGAAGTGCTCGACTTCGTCCAAAGCCGCATAAACGCCGCCGTCGACAAAGTGCTTGCCGGCGAACCGGTGCAGTATGCCGTCGGCCGCGCTCAGTTTATGGGCAACACATTCGCCGTATCGCCGGCCGTGCTGATTCCGAGGCCGGAGACCGCCGGACTGGTCGACATAATCACCTCGGATTACAGCGGCCGCAGCGACTTGCGCGTGCTCGACATAGGCACCGGCTCGGGCTGCATCGCCATATCGCTCGCACGTGCGCTGCCTTTCGCCGATGTCAGGGGCATCGATGTGAGCACCGATGCTCTCAAAGTGGCCGAAAACAACGCGAAGGCTCTGTCTGTCAATGTCCGTTTCATTCAGGCCGATATTCTTAAAACACCGCCGTCCTCCTCAGCCGAATATGACATCATAGTGAGCAATCCTCCCTATGTGTGCGCATCGGAGGCAAAGGATATCGAGCCCCATGTGCTCGACTACGAGCCCCACTCTGCTCTTTTCGTTCCCGACGACAATCCTCTGCTTTTCTATAAAGCTATAGCAGCTTATGCCCGGAAGGCACTTGTTCCAGGCGGACGGCTTTACTTTGAAATCAACTCGCGTTTCCCCGAAGAAATGCGCGCCCTGCTTCAAGGCGATGGATTTGAAAACATCGACATACGCCGCGACTATCTCGGCGCTTACCGCTACGCCACAGCACAGCTGCCCGACAATCAGTAAAAATGCCACGAAGCTTTTCCACTCCTAAAGTCATACCACCCGAAAAAGCCCTTATCCGCTGTGAGGAACTGTGCGCGCGTGCCGAACGCTGCGAGCACGAGCTGCGCGAGAAAATGCGCGCATGGCGCATTGACAGCCGCGACATCGAGGCAATAATAAATTCTCTCACAACACGCCGCTTTCTCGACGACAGCCGCTTTGCCCGGGCATTCGTCCGCGACAAATACCGCTTCGCCCGCTGGGGCCGTCGCAAAATAGCAATGGCACTCAAGCAGAAACGTATCGACTCCGATACCATTGACGAGGCGCTCGAAGAAATCAATCAGGAGGAATACACCGCCGTCCTGCGCACCCTCCTCAAAGCCAAAGCCGCACATATGGACCGTCCGCTGTCGTACGACGACCGCGTAAAGCTCTTCCGTTTCGCCGTAGCCCGCGGATTCGAGACACAACTAATATCGTCTATGCTGAAATCCTAACACTTGTCGTAATAAATGGAAATATGAGCCAAGATTTATTATTGTTTTTTAGATTAAATGACTCTGAGATTATAGGTATCGCTTTGAGGGAACAATAGAGGTCGTGCCTTACCCTTGATTTTGAAGCTGTATGTATCGCCTCCAGAATCTCGACAAAGCAAAAAGTCAACTGTAATCTGCCCCTGTTCGAGCAGGATATCAAACTGTGAGGGAATAGGATTTTTAGTGTGCAGGATTTCAGTAACTCTGAAATATTCGCGGCCTGATTCCTTTTTGGTTTCCGCATCAATCCAAAATGTCTCACGATGTTTCGTGAGTAAACGTTTATGAAGATTCATCAACTGCCAAGCTGCAACATCTTTAACCTTTCTGAATGTACCATCAGCCAGTACAATATGGGAGAACTCGTCAGCCTCCAATATGCCTAATTGCGGTTGAACTAACAGGCCGAGCCCCTGAGGATTTGGGCGGTTAGCAGTAAGGGTAACGTGAAGTGATTTATGAGTATAACCAACCGGTACATATCCATATTCTTCTACGATAGCACGCCCACTTTTTAACCGACTGATTTCCCATTCTGGAGCCTGAGTAAATAATGTGTTCCGCACTTTTGATGCTTCGCGATGGCTTTTTAACTCGATGCCCTTATAATCTGGATTTTTTGACGGATTCATGCCAATACCCAGTATTGATTCAACTGTACGGCCAATTCCGGTATCTGCTAAAATTTCAGCGGGCATCCAGTCAGACATTCTATCCTTGATAAGACATAGCAATTCATCACTTACAGAGTTCTTTTCGCGAGAGACTTCAAAAATTAAATCTTTCAGCGGAGTGTCTATTGGCGATGTGCATACCTTTTCAATATTCACGGTTGTTAAATTCACTGCGAAAAGGATGCCTCGATGCGCAATAATTGCGAAAATATCGTTTGCTCTAAGAAACTCAACATCTCTAACTTTATTGACCCAAAGTCGAGGGTCTCCTTTTTTAGTAATGGGTCGATAAAGAGAAGTTTTTGTAAGATATTGTGCGTCTTCAGTCAAAATATATGTGTCGATAACACGCTTATGTTCCGGCCCTTGGAGTTGCGTTTCGTAATCATGCACATTCTTCTCCTTAAAAAATGCACGAACCGGAGCGGTTGCGTCCAATATGCTTTTCTTTAAACCGGTTTCGGTGATTTGGATTGTAGCAAACTCCACCTGCTTATCAACCAAAAATTTTACATTTTTGGTCTCGAAAGCATTGTATGGGCGCATGTGTATCATGGGAACTATTTTATATGTTTCAGAATAGTATTAGCGATAGCTCTAGCCATCAATGGAGGTACGGCATTACCAACAAGTGTATATTGCGGAATTTCCGTCTTTCTCTTATTTCCCCCTGTCTGACGCTTTCCTTGAAAAACGAAAGAATCATCAAAAGACTGAAGACGTGCCATTTCGCGAACAGTCATTGCCCTATGAGCTGCATAATGTATAAAATCGTCGGGCATTGTCACTACAGTAGGACTCTGACCTTTGGGATTAAGTACAGTATAGTTTCGCTTATTGGATTCCAACCCAAACTGCGAAAGTTCTTCTTTGCAATCTTCATCGTATACGCCGTGCTTGGCGATAATAGAAAGCCTCTCTTTCACATCATCACTTTGCGAACTTGTCTGATGATTGTATAGTACAGGAGCTTCGCAAAAAAGATTATTGTTTAAATCTTCAATAGAACGCACATAGAAAGGTTCGCAACAAAAATCAAATCTATGGCCGAAACGGCCAATCTTAGACCATTCAGAGAATGTATGAGTATCTTCGGCATCTGAGATATGGCCTTGTACTTCGCGACTACGAATAAGAGGCTCGTATTCCGGAATGATACGCTGTGTACCATATGTATCGGCAGTAGAACCGTTTCCTAAAAAATCAAGGTCATGGATAGCCTCATAGACCGTTACTTTTTCTTCGTCACTAAGTGTTGGTGGGATGGCATCGATAAGCTCTTGGTCCTTTCGACAACCAACAAAAAGAACTCGTTCGCGATTCTGCGGTACGCCGTAATCAGCGGCGAGAGCGACTATAGGCTTTGCGACTCGGTATAGCCTAATATTTTCAAGATGCCTGTCAAGTTCTTCAGTTTCCTTTTTATCTTTTGCGAAATCCTTTACCAGCGAGAATGTTTCATCAAGAGTATAGGAATACAGCTTTATCATTTCTCGGAACTCCTCGACCTCGTTTGATGAGTTATCAAATTCGTCGAAAGTATCGATAGCAGAAAGGATAGTATTTATTATCGTCGAATCGTCAATGAACGATATAAAGTTGTTGAACTGGTTGACAAAGAAATCATTGTCAATATCGGCCTGTGTTTTTTCATTAATGATAGCGGCTGAGATAGCGTTTCTTTCATCGGTGCGACGAAGCAGATTCAGGCCGTGACGAATTGTCGCAATGTTGATGTTTGATTTGCTGAGACGATAGTCTATTTTTCGTGTAATAGATTTAAATTGAGTTTCAAGAACAGCGAAATAATTGTCTCGTTCGGCGCGTGCATCTTCATCATCAGCTACTTCCATTTTAATTTTTGAAAGAAAACAGTTCTTAACAAACGTAGATGCATTTTTGTCAAGAAGTCCATTTAGAAATAAAATAAATGACGGTATATTTTTATCGTCAATTATCGAACGGATTTCACGGAGTATCGCTTCTTTGAACTTTCCTTTATCTTTTGTGAGTAGTCCTTTGACATTCTCCATGACAAAGTATTTAGGGCGGAGTTTGCGGATTACTGCAAGATAATGGAGAAATAAATTATCCCTTTTGTCAAAGCGTCTGCGACGGCCTGATAAGCTAAAAGACTGACAACTTGGACCACCTGTCACAACGTCTATTTCGACATTGCCGAGTTGAGCAAGCAGACGCATCATAAAATCTGGTGCCATAATATCAGCTGTAAGGAACTTGGTATCAAGTCCGAACTGATGATTATATCTTACAACATGTGTCAACTCACAATTCTCGTTAATATCGCTTGCAAGAATAAACTTGAAATATTTGTCGGAAGTATAAGCCTGAAGAAATCCCTCACTTATTCCTCCTGCTCCAGCAAAGAGGTCAAGAAAGGTAACCGGCTTTTTCCCTTTAAGAAAAGATTTCTTTTCTGCCATATTAACAAGCAGAAACTTCCATGTAGGCTGACAGGCAACCAAACCTTTATGCGGCAACAAGGAAGTTCCGTTATATTATATAAATGTTTATTATATTATTAGTGGTCTTTGTCAGCAACAAGCGCACATTTATTGCAAAGTTAATTGTTTTCGTTCATTGAATAAACGTTCTCTGAAAGGATTAACACTTGTTATCAAATACACAAATATATTGGGATACTATCATCCCAATGTATAGTTGCTCACTGCTTGATTTCCTTCTTGACATTTGCAGGATTCCCGGCGGCGACACAGCCGTCGGGAATATCTTTTGTCACTACCGAACCGGCCCCTATCACGCAGTTGTCTCCGATTGTGACACCGGGCAGAATTGTCACATTGCCGCCCAGCCACACATTGTCGCCGATTGTCACCGGCTCCGCCCATTCGACACCCTTGTTGCGCTCCTCCGCCTCAAGAGGATGACAGGCCGTGTAAATCGACACATTCGGCCCGATGAAACAGTTGTCGCCGATTGTCACAAGGCCTTCGTCAAGTATGGTAAGATTGAAATTTGCAAAAAAATTCTCCCCGACAAAAATATTGCAGCCGAAGTCGCAACGGAACGGCTGATTAATCAGAATTGAAGACCCGCATCCTCCGAGAAGCGAGGTCAGAATCTCTTTCAGTTCAGGAGAGAAAGGGTCGAGGTCGTTGTAGCGCTTGATTGTGCGTCGTGTCTTTCTCAATAGTTCGCCGAACCCCGGATATATGGCATCATATACTTCACCGGCGTGCATTTTTGTCCATTCCTGTGCAAAATACTCGTCGCGGCTCACTTCCTCTGGTATGATATATGACCTTTTATTCATTTTAAGTGAATTAAAAAAAAGATGTAAATTTTATTAGCTTTTTAATCGTTTTCAAACATCTAAATTAGCACTCTTTCACCAATTTAACATAGTAATCGTGCCTTGAATTTTGTTATACTGATAAAGAAAGCAACAAGCATCCCTCGTCCTCAGTATCGAGTAGTGATTATTGGATGCTGGGGCTCTCATAAATAAATAGTTGAAACGTGGGAACGTCCCGGCGCTACGAAAGCACCGGGACGTTCTTTGTATGTTTCAGAATTTATTTAAGAGGTTCGATTCTGAATGTGTATGTATAGGTGGTGTCGGGCTGCAGTCTGTACTCCTTAATAGGGCCCGGGCCGCAGCTGGCATTGCCGAGACCGAACTGTGCGGCATCGAGCGAGAGAATGACTTCATCGCGGCGCACGTTGTCGAGGTCGTGGTCATACTTGGCATTCCATATGTCCTTGTCTGTATAGTGGAGCGCGCTGAAGGAAATAGGCTCGGCGGCAGTGATGCGTATGCCCTTGCCGCTGTTGTCGGTGAGCGAAAGGTGGCGTGTCTCGGTACGGTTGCCCATCGACTGGGTGCGGATATAGTGCTCACGCATACCGTCGACTGTATTGGCATATTTGCCGACAGAGGCGGCGGCATGACGGTCGGTGAAGTTCTCAATCGGGCCGCGGCCATACCAGCTTACATTCTCAAGCGAGGGGGCGAATGCGGCTGTGAGACCGAGACGCGGCAGTGTGAACTCCGAAGGTGTGTGGAAATCGGCGGTTACATCCACTGTGCCGTTGCCATAGAGAGTATACTTCACGTTATAGGGAACAGACTCCTTGCCGACGGTGGCTTTGAGCGATGCGTCGACTGTCACATATGTGCTGTCGGGAGCAAGTGTGGAAGTGAAGTTCTCGAGGACAACATGCGCATTGACATAACGCGGATGCATGTTGCTGATGCTGCGGTACCAGTTGAAGGTGAAACCGTCGAGACCGTGCATGTACTGACGGCCGTCGACATCCATTCCGATAAGAGAGCCGGTGCGGGTGTTGAAAATGTATTCGCAGCCGTAGCCGTCAATCACCAGACGGTCGCCGGGCTCCTTGTGCATCTTCATGCGTGCTGTCGAGTTGACCGGAGCGAGAACGGGCATGTAATCGTTGAGCTTGAACTGTGCCATAGCCACCGAATGACCGGCGTCGGCCCATACAGTGCCTTTCTTTAGGCGCACGTCAAAGTTTACAAAATACTCTGCCTTATCGCTGCCCATGCCCGGCACCTCTATTTCGGGCACACTCATAGTGACGGATTCGCCCGGAAGACATGAGGGAAGACTGATGACGCCGCGCTTCACAACCTCGCCGTCTTTCTCGACTGTGTATGTCATGTCGAATTCGTCAAGATTGGTATCGGTGTATTTGTTCTTGATTGTCAGCTGCTGCGGAGTAGGCATCGTAAGGTCGATATACTTGTAAACGTTCTTCACCTCGAGAAGCTTGGGAGTGACTTCGCGGTCGGAGCGGATGATACCGTTGCAGCAGAAATCGTTGTCGTTGGGGAAGTCGCCGAAAGAGCCGCCGAAATAATATTCGTTGGCCGGACGGCCCGGCTTGTTGATTGCCTGGTCAACCCAGTCCCAGATACAACCGCCAATCATGCGGTTGGAGTGATTCTCGATATAATCCCAGTATTCGGGAAGATTGCCTATGGCGTTACCCATGGCGTGGGCGTATTCGCAGAGGAAGAAAGGCTTATCGGTGTTCTGACGGTCCTGAGCAATCATGCTCTCGACAGAGGGATACATGCGCGAATCGATGTCGGCGGTCTCGTTCATGCCCTCATAGTGAATGATGCGGTTGTCGATGGCACGGATAGCGTCGCGCTCAGCCACAATGTTGCACCCGCCGCCCGATTCGTTGCCGAGCGACCAGAAGATGATTGAAGGATGATTCTTGTCGCGCTGGACCATTCGCACGGCACGGTCGACGTAAGCGTCTTTCCACTCGGGATTATTTGAAATCGACTGGTTGCCGTGGCACTCCTGGTCGGCCTCATCCATTACATAGATGCCGTAGTAGTCGAAGAGCGAGTACATCTTGGGGGACTTGGGATAGTGGCTCGTACGTATAGTATTGAGATTGTGGCGCTTGAAGAGCAGTACATCCTCAATCATGGTCTCCACAGGCACGGCTTTGCCGTTGGCAGGGCTGACGTCGTGGTGGTTTGAGCCCTTGAAGTAGGTGAGCTTACCGTTCACATATACTTTCTTGTCCTTGATTTCAATGTTGCGGAAACCGTATTTCTGAGTGGTTGCCTCCACTACATTGCCGTTGCCGTCGAGCATCTCGATGTTTACGGTGTAGAGATTGGGCTTCTCGGCACTCCAGAGGGAAGGTTTGTCAACAGTGGTTTCGAGCATGACCTCACTTTCCGTACCGGGTTTCACTGTCACAGCAGGCGAGCTGATGCTTGCCACAACCTTGCCGGCAGCATCGAGAACCTCGGCTTTGACGGTACGCGTCTCTGTGCGCTTACCGCGGTTGTCCACTTTAGCGTTTACGTCAAGAGTGGCCTTGCCGTAGTCGGGAGTGAATGTCGATGTGAGACAGAGGTCGCGGAGATAGGTTTTGGGGGTGGCCGAGAGATATACGTCGCGGTAGATGCCGCTCATGCGGAACATATCCTGGTCTTCGAGATACGAGCCGTCGCTCCAGCGGTAAACCTCGACTGCAAGCACGTTTTTGCCTGGCTTTACATATTTTGTGATGTCAAAACGGGCATCGGTTGTGGGACCCTGGCTGTAACCCACCTTCTTGCCGTTCACCCAGAGATACATGGCGCTGTATACGCCCTCGAAGGTGATGAACACTTCCTTGTCTTTCCAGTCGGCCGGCAGTGTGAAGTCGCGGCGGTATGAACCGACGGCGTTGGGTTCGTCGTTTATTGTGTAGCCGCGCTGACCCTGGATGAAAGGCGGATTATTGCGGAACGGATAGGTGATATTGGTGTAAATCGGTGTTCCGTAGCCTTTCATTTCCCAGTTGGAGGGGACCTCAATCACATCCCAGCCCGAAACGTCGTATGACGGCTTGTAGAAGTTGAGCGGGCGCTCTTCGGGAGCCTTGACCCAGTTGAATTTCCAGTCGCCGTTGAGAAGCATGTATCGGGTGGAGTTGTTGCGCTCCCAGGGGTGTGCGTACGAGGGGTCGGCTTTCATCGACTTGCTGTCGGCGAAAGGCACGAAGGTAGCGGTCGCAGCCTCTTTGTTGATTCCGATGATGTTCTGATTCTCCCAGTCGTTGGTGCTCGAGGTACGCATGGGCTCATAGCTGATTTTTACGTCCGATTTCTTGAGCGTCCACGTATTGTGGCTCTTCCGGTCGCTTTTGGGCAGCTGCATCACCGGCTCGCCTACGGGCTCCGCATCGGAGTATGCGAGGTCGAAATCACTTGCCACGCAATTAAACGTATATGTACCGTCGGCATTGCGTGTCGCGCGCCACTGCTGGTTGCGGTTGTTTTTCTGCGACTGCCACTGAATCACACGGCCTTCACGGGCGCCTATGCCCGAGTTGTCAATCGCCATTTCGGAAGCAGCGTTGAGAATAAGGTATACATCGTTGCCGAGGTCGACAAACGACCATACCTGCGAGCCCTTGTCCTTTACGGGTTTGTTGATAAACAGATTGGCGTCGGGCGACATACTCTCGTTATTGTCGAGAGCAAGACCCGTCGTAGTCAGCATCTCGTAGTTCTTGCTGGTGTCAATCACACCGGCAAAAAGACCGAGAGGCGCCATTACAAGCGCGGTACATAGTGATAAAATATACTTTTTCATAAATAAAGGTATTTCAAAAAGGTGTTTATAACCCGGTGCCCACAAGTTTCAAATCCCTATTTGAGCGAATCGTCAATTTTGTAGACACCGAAAGTGTGAAGAGCCGGACATGCCACGCCGTCGGTTATGCGCAGACGCACATACTTTGCAGTGACAGGCTTGAAGCGCGCAATCCATTTGTGACCGATGCTCTGCAGGGCCGATGCTTCGGGTATGGTGTTCCATGTCTTGCCGTCGGTCGACCAGTCCACGGCCCAGCCTGTGGTACGATGGCCCAGATCAATCACTTCAGCGGCCATCAGGCAGTCGAAAGTGGCCGGGCGCGGAAGTGTGAACACAACTTCGCCGGTGTTCATGCCGTCGCGTCCTGCATAATATGTGGCGGGGTCGTTGTCTATGAGGTTACGGGCATTGAAACGGCCTCCGCGGTTGTTGGTGGAGCGCACTTTGCTCCCTTTGAGAAGATTATTGCCGAAAGTGGCGTCGAGACCCTTGCGCAGGGCAATCACATTGTCCGAATCGGTCGGATGAAGCAGACCGCGGCGGTCGGGCGGAAGATTGAGCAGGAGCACGCTGTTATGGCCCACGCTGGTACAGTAGATATCGAAAAGCTCGGAGACGCTTTTCACCTTACTGTCCTCCACGTCGTGGTAGAACCAGCTCGGACGGATAGACACATCGGTCTCGGCCGGAATATAGGCATTGCCGCCGAGCACTCCATGATTTAGGCCGTCGAAATGGCCGGCTTCGTCGCGGATACATATTGAGTCGGTAGTGGCCCAGCAGGGATTGCCGCAGTCGCCGGCTTCATTGCCCATCCAGCGCACATCGGCGAAGGGATATGAATTCTTGGTTCCGAAAATCACGCAGTCGGGCTGATTGGAGCGTACTATATCATACCACACGGTATAAAGAGGGGTCGTGAGCTCATCGGCACCCGCTCCGTCCCACCATGTTTCCCATATCGGTCCGTACTGGGTCATGAGCTCTTCAATCTGCGATGCGTAGTATTTTTTGTATGATTCGGTATTATAGTCAGGGTGCAGATGCTGATGACGGTCGTGCGGGCCGAGATAAATGCCTGCTTTCACGCCGTATTCCTTGCATGCGTCCACGAACTCACGCACAACATCACCTTTGCCGTCTTTCCATGGCGAATTCTTAACACAATAATCGGTATATTTGCTCGGCCATAGACAGAAACCATCGGCATGTTTGGCCGTAAGGATACCGGCAGGAATACCCGCTTCTTTAAGCGTGCGTATCCACTGGCCGCAGTCCAGAGCGGTAGGATTGAAAATAGCAGTGGGAGCCTTTCCCTCCCCTTCATTCACAAAATCTTCATAAGTGTTTATGCCATAGTGAAAGAAAGCTATAATCTCACGGTCGAACCATTCTTTCTGACGGTCGTTGGGCGTGGGGCCGTAAGGCTCGGGAGCCTTTTGAGCAGATGCAGCCAGCGCAGAAGCCACCGCAACTGACAACAAAACAGGTTTCAGGTGCATTATGTCATATTTCTGTTTATTACGCAATAAAAAAATGTAAGCAGCTGACCGAGAACAAGGCCGTTACTCACATATATTGCAAAGTTAACAATTTTCTTACTCTTTCACAAATATTTTGCTGCCACCGATGATATAAACTCCGGAGGGAAGTGAGCCGGCTACTTCTTCCTCAGCGCCGACTTCTACGCCAGATAGTGTGTAGACACTCGTATTGCGGTTTCCGGAAGAAACGACGTCAGCATTTACCGAAGCCTCCTCTGCGACACGCTTCAGCAAACGCAGCGCGAGAACACCGTACTCCGAGGCAAAAGCGAACTGATGAAAAGGTTTTGTCACAGTCTCGTCACCCCAGCCGCCCGTAAGGTCAATAGGCAGAAAACCGCCGCGGTTATAGTTGTCGTAGGCGTAGTCAAGAGCGGCCTGCGCGGCGCTGATGATGCGTCCGCAGGCCGAGCCGGAACAATAAGGCTCGGCATCGGCAAGACCACGCAGTAGCACATCATTGAACCACGTGCGGAAACCCGAAGTTGCCTTTTCGTCGGTTGTGAGCACATAACCCAAAATCACAGGGCTGTATCGGCAGAAGCGGCCTAACGACGCGCTGACCGACGCATTGAGCCGCTCGGCATAGGTTTCGTCGCCTGTCACACGCAGAAGCTCTGCTGCGCCTGCAATCATTGTGCCGGTATTATACGGATAAAACTCACCGCCGGGCCTTCCGGTATTGATATGCTGGCGGTAACCGTCTTTGTAGACCACCTCGGCCTGCTCTCCGCCAATCATGTCGTAATATACGCCTGTGGGATGTGCGAGCGTACTGTGCTGCCAGTCGAAAATACGCTGTGCGAAATCAAGATAAAGCTCTTCGCGGAGGCGCTGTTCGGTCACGGGTTTATTGTCAGCGTCGCGGTAGTTGTATTCGGTTTTCTCATCGCTGTCGGCATAGATTTCGGCAAGCCATACAAGTGGCTGAATCACAGGCGCGTTGCTGCACGCATGTTTTGAGTTGTATCCCGGCCCCCATGTTATGCCGCCGTACTCGTTGCCGTCGGCATCGCGCCAGCAGTCCCAGCCGTCGAGCACATAATCGGCAAGATATGCGGCACGGTCGAGATAAGCCTGCTTGCCCGTAAGCCGCCATGCGCGTATAAGTTCACGCGAGAGCCACATCTGGTCATCGTACACATTAAGTATTCCGGTCACGTCGGCCTTGCCCTTCTGTGATGCACGAGGCACGGCATAAGGCTGCCAGCTGCGGATACGTGTCGCATACGAAGGGCGCCGGTACGAACCTCTGTAATAGTCAAGGTTATCGATTATCACCTCCAGACGGTGTGCATATTTCTCACGCTCTGCCTCATAGAGGCTTTCGTCGTCGCGCCGTGCAAAATCAATGGCTTCGAGCAGCGAGCAATGAGCCTCCACGGCTGCCGTTAGCGGCCATATGTCCGACGGTCCGCTTTTAGAGCCGTCGGCCGTGTTGTATGTATCGGCCATATACATGTAAGCCTCACTTCCGGCCATCGTCTTGTCCCAGCAGGCATCTACGATAGCCATGCAGCGGTTTATGTTGCGCTGTGCCAGTTCGGTGTCACTTATGGTTGTCTGTGCTCCGGCCTGAATCATAGTCATAAGCGCCAGAGCAACGGATGCTATTACTTTTTTCATCAGGGTTTAGGTTTATTTTTATTGCAAAGTACGGAAAAAGGCCTTACAGACAAGTAGGGAATAGCGACAAATTAGTCAATAATAGCGCCACTGGGCAATAAGGGGGTACCTGATGCCGTTTGTTGCATAGTACTTACATTTTTATTGCAATGAAAAACCTTTTAATCTCATCCCTTGCCACAATAGCTCTGGTAAGCTGCAGCACAGGCACCACGGATGAATCGACCGTGAAGAACGACCTTCGCGTGCCGGCTTATCCGCTTGTGACAATCGACCCCTATGCGAGCGCATGGTCGGCCGCCGACAATCTTTACGATGCCCCCGTAACACACTGGACCGGAAAATCTTTTCCTTTTATCGGTGTAATCAAGGTCGACGGCAAGCCCTACCGCTTCATGGGCACGGAAGAAAAAGACACAAAACCTCTCGTACCCACATCGCAGCAAGGTGAATGGGAAGGCCGCTGGACTACAACCCGCCCCGCCGCGGGATGGAACACTCCCGGCTTCAACGACTCGGCTTGGAAAAAAGGAGCGGCCGCTTTCGGCACAAGCAACGAACCCACGGCCCGCACTGAATGGAATACTCCCGAGATATGGGTGCGCCGCACTGTTGAGATTCCCGACACGCTGCCCGCAGAAATGCCGGTATATCTGGAATTCTCCAACGACGATGACGCTATATTCTACATAAACGGCGTGGAAATCTACAACACAGGCTCGCGATGCAACAAAAACCGCGTTTTCGAACTTCCAGCCGAAGCACGCGCCGCACTGACCGGCGGCACGAATCTCCTCGCCGCCGAGTGCGTCAACCCCGTAGGGTTCGGGCTCCTCGACTTCGGTCTGCTCATACCCAAGTCGCTCGACACCAACTTCCCCGAAACCGCCGTGCAGACATCAGCCGACGTACAGGCAACTCAGACACACTATACATTCACCTGCGGTCCGGTCGACCTCAAGGTATCATTCGCAGCACCCGTTTTCCTCGACGGCGACCTCGACATACTCAGCCGGCCTGTCAATTATGTGAACTATAAGGCCACTGCAAACGACGGCAACGCTCACGACATTGAAGTATACTTCGAGGCATCTCCCCGCTGGGCACTCGCCGAGCCGCATCAGGCCTCTCAGACCGAAGCCTACGAGAAGAACGGCATAGCCTATCTCCGTGCCGGGAGCACCGAGCAGGCCATTCTCGCCAAAGGCGGCGACCATGTCACAATCGACTGGGGATATTTCTATCTCGCCGCACCGAAGGCTGAGATTGAATACGGCGTAGGCGAACCTTCGTCTCTCCGCAGCAGATTCGTTGCCGGACAGAGCGTATCGGGCAACACCAAAGCCACAGGAGACGACGGCTCAATGGCAATCGTGCGCAAATTCGGCGATGTAAAAAATGCCGACGGCTATGTAATGGTCGGTTACGACGACATCTGCTCGATTCAGTACATGGGCGAAAACCTCCGTCCTTACTGGAACCGCACAGGCGACAAGACAATCGAATCTCAGTTCGAAGCCGCCGACGCTCAGCGCGACAGCCTCATCAACCTCTGCTATGACTTCGACCGCAACCTCATGAAAGTCGCAACAGAAGCCGGCGGCAAGAAATATGCCGACCTTCTCGCAGCTTGTTACCGTCAGTCAATCGCCGCCCACAAACTTGTCGAAAGCCCCTCGGGCGAGCTTTTCTTCTTCTCCAAAGAAAATGACTCGAACGGCTCTATCGGCACCGTCGACATCACCTATCCCACAGCACCGCTGCTGCTCTACTTCAATCCCGAGCTCGCCAAGGCCACGATGAACTTCATCTATGACTACAGCGAAAGCGGCCGCTGGCCCAAACCCTTCGCGGCACACGACGTAGGCACCTATCCCCGTGCCAACGGTCAGACCTACGGCGGCGACATGCCCGTAGAGGAAAGCGGCAACATGATTCTGATTACCGCCGCTGTATGCAAGGCGCAGAACGACCCCTCGTATGCCGAAAAGCACTGGAACACCCTCACAACATGGGTCGACTATCTAGTTGAGAACGGTCTCGACCCCGAGAACCAGCTCTGCACCGACGACTTCGCCGGACACTTCGCACACAACGTCAATCTCTCCGCCAAGGCTATCGAGGCCATTGCAGCATATGCAGCCATGGCCGACATGCTCGGCAAAGAGGACGTGGCAAAGAAATACCGCGACATTGCCCTCGATTATGCCGCCAAATGGAAAGAGAACGCAGCCGACGGCGACCACTACCGCCTCACATTCGACAAAGAAGGCACATGGAGCCAGAAATACAACCTCGTATGGGACAAGATGCTCGGTCTCAACGTATTCGACCCCGAAATCATGCAGTCGGAAATCAAATATTATCTCGGTAAGCAGAACGAATACGGCCTTCCCCTCGACTGCCGAGAGAAATACACCAAGACCGACTGGGTACTCTGGACAGCATCCATGGCCGAGAATCCCGAGGACTTCAATGCACTCGTAGAGCCGATTTACAGCTTCTACAACGAAACCACCGACCGCGTCCCCATGTCCGACTGGACATGGACCGACCGTCCCGAGCGCCGCGGCTTCATGGCCCGTGCCGTCATCGGCGGCCTCTACATGAAGCTCCTCTCCGAAAGCGGAAAACTGAACGACAAATAAAAAAACACCTTCCCCTATTAAGCCAGGAGGCAAACACCGTTACAAGTGTTTGCCTCCTGTTTCAGTATTTATTCACCCCAATGCGATTATCCGGCAAACTATCAAAATCAAAGATTTTCACAAGATTCAATTCATAAGGCAAACCAAAGCACTGTGTTACTGCAAACAGGGACGCGGTTTTTCGCGTCCGCACGACAAAAAGTAACTTTAAACCCTATAACACTGTGCTGCTCAATTAGCAAAAGCCGAACCTCAATCTTCATCTCTCCTCCGGAGTCTGAAATAATATAATCTGTCCGGTATTCATAATTTCCTTTTATTATTCCCATTTATTACGTAAGATGTTGCGTCCAACGATGTCCTTTTACGATTCAGCAGCTATTGAAACTGAATTATCAGTGAGTGTAGAATATGGACGTAACGAAGTATGGCTTTTGAAGTTCTCTGCATGTCCGAGAATTTCCTTGAACACTTCATCGTGGATTTTCAGAGGATAACCGGCTCCGGCAAGAAGAATAATGACTTTCATTTTCAATTCAGTCTTCATTATCTTTTTCTTTTAATTGAAGATAGAAAATAGCCTTTTGTCGCTCGATTTCGGCTCGAAGTTGTTCGGGGCTTGGCATATAAGTCATGTATTTAGAGGCAAAAAGATGGTCATTGTCGTGAAGCACGGAGTATCGGGCTATATCTTCATCAGTATCTTCGCATAGAAGTATGCCGATAGTCGGGTTATCATCCTTGGCCCGCTTCAGTTCATCATACATTCTGACGTACATATCCATCTGCCCTACATCCTGATGTTGAATGGCCGATGTCTTCAGGTCAATAAGCACGAAACATTTTAAAATATAGTTGTAGAAAACAAGGTCTATAAAATAGTCTTGTCTTTCGGTATGGATATGCTGCTGGCGCGCTACAAACGCAAATCCTTTGCCCATTTCAAGCAGGAACTTCTCGAGATTGTCGATTATAGCCTGTTCGAGTTCTGACTCGCGGTAAGCAGAATCAGCTGTAAAGCCTAAAAATTCTCCGACGACAGGATTTTTGATAAATTCCGTTGGGTCCGGGTTCTGTAGGGGAGCCGTCAACTCAAGCATCTCTTTTTCCACAAGGTCCTTCCGTTGCGAAGCAAGCAAACGATAGTAATATTGCGAACTGATATTGCGCTGAAGGGTTCGAACGCTCCAGTTCTGTTTGGTTGCCTCTTGTTCATACCATTGCCTGGCTTCATTATTAATCTCTTGAATCAGTGTACGGTAATGGCTCCATGATAATATTGCTTCGGATTTTCCACTCACTGTGTGGAAAATCTGAGGGAACAATTCATAGAATCGAGTAAAACTGTATAGGTTAGTCTTGGTAAATCCTTTGCCATAGGCCGACGTAAGCCGTTTTGAAAGCCATTTGATGATTTCAGCTCCATACAAAGCTCTGTCATTGCCTTTGAGTTCTTCCTCGGCAATCAGTTTCCCCAGTAACCAATTCCGTCGTACAAGAGTCTCATTTACCTGACGATAAGCTGTGTTTCGAGCTTGTTCTACAAGTTCGGAAGCCTGATTAAAGATGTTCTCAAACGAGAACTGAAATTTAGTATTCTCAGAGATTGATTTCATAACCGAGGGATTTGAAAACTTCAAGAATAGCGTCGCGGCTTTCGGCTTCTTCACGTAAGATGTTCGACAATTCAGACTGGAGTTCGCGCATACGGGTATCGTAGTCAACCGTCTCGTCGCGGTTGACAAATTCGATATATTTACTGGGAACCAGAGAGAAGCCTTTCTCCTTTACACCACCGGCACCATTGACAGAAATTGATTTGCAGAACTCGGGGATGTCGGCATAAGTGTCGGTGTAACCTTCGCGTTGCCAATTGTGATATGTATCTGCGACTTTGCGAATGTCGGCATCGGAGAAGCGCACATATTTCTTCTCAAATGGTTCGCCCATCTGGCGCATGTCAATGAATAGAATTTCGCCTTCACGGTCACGATACTTTATTTCCTCTCCCTGACGGTTTACAACGCGGGCTTTCTTATTGGCATTGAGAATCCAAAGCGTTACTGATATGTCGGTTGAGTAGAATAGGTTGCGAGGCAAAATTACGATTGCTTCCACAAGCCCCTTCTCAATCATTTTGCGACGGATTGCGCCCTCGGTGCCGTCGACTGAAAGCGCTCCGTTGGCAAGAATAAAGCCGGCAACACCGTTGCTCGACAGCTTGCTCACCATATTGAGAATCCAACCATAGTTGGCGTTGGAAGTGGGAGGCGTGTCATAGCCCTGCCAGCGCGGGTCGTCGGTCAGTTGATTCTCGGCTCGCCAATCCTTCTGATTGAAGGGAGGATTGGCCATTATGAAATCTGCTTTCAAATCCTTATGGCGGTCGTCGGAGAAGGTATTAGCGGCATAGTCGCCGAGATTGGCCGCGATGCCACGAATGGCGAGATTCATCTTGGCGAGTTTATAGGTGGTCTTGGTGAACTCCTGTCCGTAGACCGACACATTGCGTCGGTTGCCGTGATGATTCTGCACGAATTTCATTGACTGCACGAACATACCTCCCGAACCGCAGCACGGGTCATAAATAATACCCTCGTAAGGCTCAATCATTTCGGCGATAAGATTGACAATGGTCTTGGGCGTGTAGAACTCGCCCTTGCCTTTGCCTTCCTTGATTGCGAACTTGGAGAGAAAATACTCGTAAACACGGCCTATGATGCCGTTCTCCTTATCATTCTCAAGGATAGTGTCAAAACCGTCAATCTTGTCAATAAGTGAACCAAGCTTTTCGGCTTCGATGCCGAGCGAACTGTAATAGTTGTTGGGCAAGGCGCCGGCAAGCGATTTATTTTCCTTTTCAATATCTGCGAGAGCCTTATCGACTTTGAGAGCAATATCACTCTGTTTGGCATTCTCTTTCAGATAGCACCAGCGAGAGGTTTCGGGAAGATAGAACACATTTCTTGCGGCATAGAAAGCAACATTGTCGACAAAAGCCCCCTGTCCGGCAGCTATAATTTCCTGACGGCGTTTTTCAAAATGGAAACCGGCATATTTCAAGAATATCAGTGACAGAACCACATGCTTATATTCGCTCGGCTCAATAGAGCCTCGCAGAGCGTCACACGCCTTCCACAGCATCTCTTCCATTGGGAGAGTTTCTTTCTTATTTTGTACTATCTTTACCATAAACAAAAAACTCCGGCGGCAGTTATCTGAGGCCTGGCCGTTTCCTGAAACGACTGCTTGTGAGTTTTGGAATTTGATTCTTAGCACAGCAAAGCGATATGCGATAAGGATTGTTGGCTTCGTCAGCCACTTACCTCATGGCCATTTTCCGATATTTATAGTTTCTCCAATCACAAAGTTAATCAATTTCTATGAGAATCTGATTGTCAATCGTAAATAATTTTAATGTCTTCACAAACTGCTGTTTATATAAAAAACAAAAAACGCCGGGCGCGATTGTGCATCCGGCGTTTTTATTAGATGAAACCGAGCTGCCGTAAAGCAGCAGGGAAATATTACTCCATAAGCTTGCGGTAGCGGCGACGGGGCAGTTCTTTGCCGCCGTTCTGTGCTTTCTTGAATTCCTCGTAATCGGAGTACGAACCTTCGTAGAACACGACGTTGCCGTCGCCCTCGAACGAAAGGATGTGCGTACAGATGCGGTCGAGGAACCAACGGTCGTGGCTCACGACTACGGCGCAGCCCGCAAATTCGTCGAGGCCCTCTTCAAGCGCACGGAGTGTGTTCACGTCGATATCGTTGGTAGGTTCGTCGAGCAGAAGCACATTGCCCTCTTCCTTGAGTGCCATTGCCAGATGCAGACGGTTGCGCTCACCTCCCGAGAGAACGGCGATTTTCTTTTCCTGGTCGGCGCCGGTGAAATTGAAGCGCGACAGATATGCGCGTGCATTCACGTCGCGGCCGCCCATGCGGAATGTCTCAACACCCTGCGAAATAACTTCGTAGACCGACTTCTCGGGCACGAGGTCGTGGTGAGTCTGGTCGACATATGCGATTTTGACTGTCTCGCCCACGTCGAAAGAACCGTTATCGGGTTTCTCCTGCCCCATAATCAGACGGAAAAGCGTTGTCTTGCCAGCACCGTTGGGGCCAATCACACCCACAATGCCGTTGGGCGGAAGCGAGAACGAGAGGTCTTTGAAGAGCTGCTTGTGGCCGAAAGCCTTGGCGAGGTGCGAAGCCTCAATCACCTTGTTGCCCAGACGTGGACCGTTGGGAATGAAAATTTCCAGACGTTCCTCGCGCTGCTTCTGGTCTTCGTTGAGAAGTTTGTCGTAGCTGTTCAGACGTGCCTTGCCCTTGGCCTGACGGGCCTTGGGAGCCATGC
>CAJUKF010000008.1:48064-71827 GCA_910587355.1 uncultured Muribaculaceae bacterium | reverse complement strand
CCCATCCCCCATTTTTTGTTACAGTTTTTATTCAGCCAACGGATTTCTTCCCGGAATAAGCAAAATATCATTTTTTCACATTCTGCATCGACATTATTAATAATATACTGGATAGCTGTCAGTATTAACTAACGACCGATGCGATTAATAATGCCGGTATCTCAACAAGGGACAGAAATAATTTCATCAATGCTTTGCAATTTTTGCTACAGATTTTATGACAATAAGTACTACAAAATTTGTCTTTTCAAGAATAATTTTGTTGAATTTGAATATTTTCACTATTTTTGCCGCGTATATATTTACGACAGACTTGTAGGTTTTGCACTCCAAAACACATAGAAATCAATTATTATCAACTCATATTAAAAGTAATGAAAAAGACTATCCTTTTGGGGATAACCGCCGCAGGCGCTGCAATATTGCTCGCCTCGTGCTCCGACGACTGGGGTATGAAAAGCGAGGGCCGCGGCAGTATAGCCCCACTGGTAGATGTTGACACCCAGGCCATTACATCTCAGAAGTCATCCGACTCTCGTGCCGACGGAGATGCAGTGGCCGCCGCAGACCTCTCGATTAGGCTTACTAAATCAGACGGTTCGTGGAGCAACACCTGGGAAAAACTCGCCGACTTCGATGTCACTCAACAATTCGCTGTCGGAGACTACCTTATTGAAGCCTTCTATGGCAACGAAAACGAAGAAGGATTCGAGAAACCTTCCTATGCAGGCAGCCAGACAGTAACTGTCGCCGACCAGCGCACAACCGAAGTAGCTCTTACCGCAGCCATGTCGAAATGCATGATTTCGATTGACTACACCGAAACCTTCAAGAACTATATGAGCAGCTGGAGCGCATCAGTCAAAGGCGCCGGCTCCGCAATCGAATACACTGCCGACGAGACGCGCCCCCTGTACCTTGTTCCAGGTCAGGCAAGCATCACAGTAAACGTAGTCAAGCCCAACGGTCTCAGCGGCTCGTTTGAACTCGCCAAAGTATCGACCAAAGCCCGCTATTCATATCATGTCACAGTAGATGTCAACGAAGGCAACGCCGGCGACGCCACCCTCACTGTCTCATTCGACGAGAATCTCGCCCACGAAGATGTCACAGTAGACATCAGCGACGAAATCATGAACATGCCGCCTCCTACCATCGAAGCTGCAGGCTTTGAGGCAGGCGTACCCGTCACCGTACTCTCCGGCATCGATTCCGACCTCGAAAATCTGTCGATGAACATCATCGCTCTCGGAGGGCTTAAGGAAATCAACCTCACCACCAAATCGGAGTACCTTCTCTCGCAGGGCTGGCCCGAAACCGTCGAACTCATCGGTGCTACGACCGAAATGCAGTCCCGGCTCACCGGTCTGGGCCTGCAGACACTCGGCATATGGAAGAATCCCGCCGAAATGGGTGTACTCGAATTTATCGGCGTAGCAAATAAAATCAAGGCGATTGCCGGAGACAACAATTCTACATTCACCATCACTGTCACCGACCGTCTCAGCCGCGTTTCCGAACCCCTCACCCTCGAGCTAAATGCCGAAGCCGTGCAAATCAACACCGCGCTCAAAGACGAATTATACGAACCCGGACAGGATTCGGAAATGCAGGTGGCATTCAGCGGAAACCTCAGCACGCTCAAAAAAGCGCTTAGACTTCAGTTCGACCACAACGGCTCGGGCATATGGCGCGACATAACGGTGAAAGATGTAGTCGAAGCATCGGCCACAAAGGCAGCCCGCGCAGAGGCCACTCCACAGACCCTCTACGATGTCACATTCGTAGCCCCGGCCGAAATGAGCACGGCACTCACCATCCGCGCAATTGCAGGCGACGTAATTACTGAGACTATCACACTACAGCCCCTCATACTGACGGTCGACCTCAACAATGTGTTCGCCAAAAGCGCGACAGCATCGGTAACAACTGCCTCCACTCTTCTTATCAGAGCAAAAGGCACCGCCGACTTCAGCGAAGTCGCCACAGTCACCGGCTCTCACCGTATCACAGGCCTCTCTTCCGGCACTGAATATGAACTGAAAGCAAAAGCGGGCAATAAAGAGACACCTATCGTAAATTTCATCACCGAAGAAGAAACAGCGCTCCCTAACCACGGATTCGAAGAATGGTCTTCGGAACAAAAAGGAGATTACCAGTATCTCTGGACGCCGGCTGACTGGGGCACAGTGAACGCAACCACATGTTCGACAAGCGGCTCTGGCAGTGGCAACGGTCTACGCACCGGAGGCACGGCATACAAAGCCACCTCCGCCACCATCCCGGCCAACTCACGCACGACCAAAGGACAGGACGGCGGAGGTACTTTCGGAACGAACTCTTCGGGAGACGGCAACACTCAAGGAAATGCCAACCTTCATAGCGACAAACAGAATGGAGGTTCAAACGCAGCCCTTATCCGCACCGTCTCGTGGGGCAGCGGAAACACTGCTAAAGCGAGCGGAAGTGGCTTCGGCACATCTCAAAATAAGACTCCGGGCGAACTCTTCCTTGACGGTTATACTTTCTCGTCGCGCCCGTCGGCTATTTCATTCTATTATCATTACGACGTAGTGACAAGCGGAAACGGAGACTATGGCACCGTCGAGGTAAAAGTACTTGATGCAGCCGGCAACGTCATTGCCTCTGCCAGCCGCAATATCACCGAACAAGCCTCATACACCCTGATGACGCTTCCGCTCACCTATTCGGAAGGCGCTGCAAAAGCCGCCGCAATCAGCGTGCGCTTCGTATCGAGCGCCAATGCGGATATCTACACCTCAGAGAGTACAAGCAACTGGCGCTGCCCGGGCGCAAGAAATGTTTCCGGCGGTGAGTACACCGGCTCCGAACTCTATATCGACGACATCTCACTCTCCTACGAATACTAAACCAGACAACAATGAAACTCAATAAAATCATCACACTGACAGCCGCCGGCGTACTTATGTGCGCCGCCAGCTCGTGCGACGACAAGTGGGAGCCCAACACTGCCGAAGAAGGCACAGTCAATCTCCGCTCGCTCAGCGTTGACATGAGCGATGCCGAGAAAGTGACCGGCTCGGTAATAAGCCGTGCCACAGTAGACCTCTCGGGCTACATCGTGACAATCTCCGACAAATCGGGTGCCGAGGCCGACCGCACATACACCTACGGCGACATGCCCGAAGTCCTCACTCTCCCCGCAGGCGATTATACAGCAACAGTAGAGTCGCACAAAGTACAGAAAGCCGAGTGGTCGAAGCCATATTATCTCGGCAGTCGCGACTTCAAGGTGGAAAAATCGAAAATAACCACCATTGGCGTAATCACTGCCGCGTTCTCATCGCTCAAAGTGACTGTGAAATTCGACGAAAACCTCAAGCGCGTACTCGGCGACGACGTGAAGGTGACCGTTATTGCCAACGACAACGGCAGCCTCGTCTTCACTCCCGACGAGACTCGTTCGGGGTACTTCGAAGTACTTGAGAACTCCCCCTCCATGATAGCCCGCTTCGAAGGCACTATCGACGGAGTATATTACACCGAAGACACTCCCTTCACCGATGTAGTGCCGGGTCAGCACCGCATCATCACCTACCAGGCCAAAGGTAACCCGGTCCCCCCGGGGCAGGCCGGCCAGGTTAATCCCGGCGGAATATCGCTCGACACAAGCATCATGAACGAGAATATATCGGCAAGCATCAGCACATCCGAAGATATCCTTGACCCCTCGGGCCGTCCCGGTCAGGAACCCTCCGACCCCGACAACCCCGACAATCCTGATAATCCCGACAATCCTGATAATCCCGACAATCCCGACAAGGCCATTACCTTAGTACCCTTCGACTCGCCCAACCTCAGCCTTGATGACATGAATACGGTTACGGCCGGCGAAGACTTCGGCAATGCCAAAGTGAAAATCAGCGCTGTAAACGGCATCAAGAACCTCGTGGTTACAATCGTAACGGATTCCGACGGTTTCCGTGATGCTCTTGCCGACCTCACTCTCGACCAGCCTTTCGACCTTGCATATCCCGGAGAAGCGGAAGGATATATAAGAGACCTCGGACTGCCCTATGGTGCCCAGGTTATCGGCCAGACAACCGTCGACTTCGATATCACAGCGTTCATGTCAATGCTCACCGCATTCCCCGGCCACCACAACTTCACACTGTCAGTGACCGACAACAACAATATTACCGAGACGAAAACACTTAAGTTCACTGCCCAATAATACCGCGCCGAAATGAAAAAAATCAATCTTTACATAGCCGGCACAGCAATCATGCTGCTTGCCGGAGCCTGTGCCGAAGAAAAATTCGACATGGCCGGCGAAGGTTCGTTGGCTCTGAAGACAAGCGTGAACACCGACATGACAGTCGTAAGCCGCGCAACCGATGCCGAACTCGCCCAGAACTGCATGGTGTGGATTTCAAATTCCCAAGGCCTCGTGCGCCGTTACAATGCCGGCGAGGAACTCCCATCGCGCATTCCGCTGCTCACCGGCCATTATGTGGCCGAAGGCTGGACCGGCGATTCCGTGCCCGCTTCGTGGGACAAACGGTGGTTCAAGGGAATGTCGGAGTTCGACATCGCCAAAGGACAGACCGCTCAGGTCGAGCTCACATGCAAAATCGCCAACACCGCAGTCACAGTCGACTATCAGGAAGGCATTGAGGAAGTGCTCACCGACTATACCCTCACGGTTGGCCACAGCGGAGGCTCGCTCATATTCGACGGACGCGACACACGCCGCGGCTACTTCATGATGTCGTCGAAAGACAAAAACCTCACTTACGAGCTCAAGGGCACCGCTATCGGCGGAAAGGATTTCAGTTTCAGCGGCGTGATTGAAAATGCCGCTCCGGCCACCGAGTATGCCCTGCATGTCACCTATACGCCCAAAGAGCAGTCAATCGGCGGCGCATACTTCACAATCACCGTCGACGAGCACGAAATCACAGTAAACGAGCAGGTGGTGATAATCCCTGCTCCCCGATTCTCCGGCTATGATTTCGACATTGACAACGCCATCACAGCCGAAAAGGGACTCGTAGGCCGACGCACCGTATATGTGACGAGCCCGACGAAAATCACCGGTCTCAAACTCACCAGCGACCTTTTCACAGGCATAAGCACCCTCGGCGGATATAACGACTTCGACATTCTCGCCATGAGTGCCGACGGTCTGGCCGGGATAAATGCCGCCGGAATCAACCATACGTATTCTTATGACGAAGAGGCCGACGCCACTGTGATTCAGCTCAACTTCGAGGAAACATTCACTAACATCCTCGACAACGGCGACTACAGCATCCTACTCGAGGCCACAGACAAAAACGGCAAGAAAAATACCGCCACCGTCCACATACTCATAAGCGATGCTCCCGTAGTTACAGCCGATGCTTCGGCCGTATCTTACTTCTCCGCCACACTCTGCGGCACAGTCAGCAAGGACGGTGTCATGGCAGCCGGCTTCAATTACCGCATGAAAGGAGCTTCCGAGTGGATTCATGTCGATGCCACCGGCTCTTTCGAGAAAGGCAGCCAGTACACAGTAGTACTCTCCGACCTTCGCGACGGCACTATTTATGAATACGCTGCCACGACACCCGAGTTTACCTCACTGATAGTAAAAGAGTTCTCAACACTCAGTGCACAGCTTCCGAATGCTTCGTTCGAGGTATGGGGTATGGAAGGCTCCTCTCAGATTCTGGCAAACGATTACAATTCAATTTTCTGGGATTCCGGCAACCACGGAGCCACAACAATAGGCTCGTCATGGAACCTTACGACCCCGTCTACCGACTATGTACACTCCGGCACTTACTCGGCACGTCTTGAGTCAAAGAAAGTAATTGTAAAATTTGCCGCCGGCAACCTTTTCGCAGGCAAATACCTCGATACCAAAGGTACCAACGGTGTCCTCGGCTTCGGACGACCCTTCACACTCTCGCCGAAAAGCATGAAGGTATGGGTAAAATACACTCCGAAAGCAGTAGACAATACCAAGGGCATTAAAATTGACAAAGGCGAAATGGACCAGGGTATCATCTACATTGCGCTTCTCGATGAAACTACAGAGTCCTACAATGGTCAGAGCTGGCCTGTGACTATCGATACAAGTGTCCCGAAACTCTTCGACTCCAATGGTTCGAATGTAATCGCCTATGGCGAACGGGTATTCACCGAAGCCACAACAGGCGACGGCCTAATACAGATTGAGATTCCTCTCGACTACAAGCGTCAGGGCGTCACACCTTCGAATATACTTATAGTAGCTTCTGCAAGCCGCTATGGCGACTACTTCGAGGGCGCAGCAGGTTCCGTCATGTATCTCGACGACATCGAGCTCACATACTGACAAATCAGACACCACACAACCAATACCAACAGCAAGGCCGCGGCATTTGATGTCCGCGGCCTTGTTATTCATTATATGATTGTCGTTTTCAGCAGTTCCCGAGCAGCTCCAGAGTCGCCTCGGCCAGAGCTGACTTGGTGGCGATATGGTCTTCGACCATTTTCACGAACGGGTCCTGCCCGAACTCTCCGCGTACGCTCACGAAATCGTCGTCGGCATTGTCACCGGGACAGTCAATTCCGAAGCCCGTACGCGATTTGAGCGAATACTCCTTGCGGGCATCCTCCAGGAGCATCGCGTCAAGCTCCGTCACACTCTTAATCCAGCGTTGCACAATCGTGCGGATATCATCGGCCGTAAGTTCGTCGACAGTCTTACCGAACCACGAGAGCATCTGACCGCATACCCACGTCCACTCCATGTCGTAATAATCGGCGTGAAGCTGATGCCACCGCTCATTTATGGTGTCGAGGTCCTTCACGACGCCGTTCACAATATCGGACACGAGGCGGTCGACTTCAGTTTTCGGGGCGAACATACCGCAGATATCCACCCACTCCCCTGCTCCGGCAGCGTGTGTGGGCGCAAGCCTGCGCCGTATGTCAGCCTCCGATGCGACGGGCGTCTTACCGAGACGGTGAATCACCGAGTTGCCCATAAACTTGTCAATCGCCATGCCGTAGTACTTGCGGCCGTTTCTAAGAGCCTTCGCATCTATCGTCATGGCCTGGAAAGCGAATCGTTCGGCCGTCACGCCCGCTGTGCGCTCCAGGTCGCTGAGCAGTGTCACGGCGCCGAGCATCTTGCCCACGGTGTACGGACTGAGCAGATTGAAGTTGATGCAGTCGAGCAAATCCTGACCCTTGCGCCTGTCGCGTCGCGGCCACTTCTGGGCGTCGCGGATAGTTCCCACGCTCCGCAGATTCACTCCCGGCACGAGGAAGGAGCCGTGTATACTCTCGATAAGATATGAGAACGGCAGACGCGATGTGTCGGGATGATTCACATGGCGTCCCATCACGAGCGAGAACGCGCCTATTCGTGCCGGCCAGAGTATATAGGAGTCGCTTGTGGTCTTCGAGCCGCGCTCGACCACGCCCTGGTGAATCGGGCCGAGCTTATACATGTGGTTGCTCTGATTTGAACCGGACCCCGCGTTGAGAAACGAGAAAATACCGGCGATGAGCAGGCTCGACTTATGCATCGTCACGGTATACGGACCGCCGAAAATAGCCGCCGCCTCGCCGTTCTCGCAGTTGCAGTTGGCGAAAAAGAGCGAATCGTGGGCCGAGAACAGATGCGACAGTGCCGATGCCTGACCCACAAAACAGTGGTGGACAACAGCACCGTCAGCCACATGGGCACCTGCCGCGAACACAAAACCTTCGGCTATCACGTCGCGGCCCACTGTCACCGGCGCTTCTTTCGAGCCCGTGATTGTGCCATCTTTAAGCCGTGTAGCTCCCTTGATATGCGCATACGCCCCGATATTTACATCGGTGATTGTGCCGCAGTTGGTGATTTCGGCATGCTCGCCCACCTGCGCGCGTGTACCGAAGAACGACGCGGCATGGGTCTTGATTAACGTCACGAGAGTCTGCACCAGTTCGCGGTTGTGGCGGTACATGGCAATCAGATAAGCCGTCTGAGCCGACAGCCGTTCATAAATCGGCACCTCGCGGCCTCCGGTCTCATTGAGCACCGACACCTCGGTGCCTATGCCGAAAGTCGAGCAGAGCGTACCCGTCAGGCAGTCGATATTGTCGATGTACACACCGTCGGCGATGTCGTAATTCGAAATGTAATTGGCAACATTGCGGATAAAGACGCCGTTGCCAACCGACACATTGTGCAGTGTCACGTTGCAGAGACACGACCGGCGTGCCAGACCGCCGGGGCGGTTGAATACACCGTCGAGGCGCCCGATGCGCACATTGCCTGAAAATTCTACATTGGTAATGGTTTCGCATGAGAAGCCTTCGGATGCGACTTCCACAGCCGACCAGTCGGTAGCCGTGCAGCCGCGTGCCGTAAGAACGGCAATTTCTTCTTTTGTCAGATTTCGGAAATCTTGCTGGAACATAGGAGACAGATTTTGGTTATGTAGTAAACAACTGCAAAATTAATCAAAATATGTCAGAACTGCTACATTTTCCCCCAATCTTTAATAGCATTTAGTCACGGTCTCAGCCTTAGTTTAATCTCGGTGGATTTTAGTCTCGGCGGGTTTGTAACTCACCGCCCCCTCCACACACCAGTCTTGGTGGGTTTGTAACCCACCGCCCCCCTCCACACAACATTGTGGCTCATCTCAAACACGTAATTCCGAGCGCACCGGCAGGATGCTGAAATAAACAGCATTGGCACGCAACAGAATCGCGTGCCAATGCAAAAATATCAGATTCGCTCGAGCACCGTCGCAACGAGGTCTCGGACGCCCTGCTTGTAATTGGGATTGGCCTCGGTATTGAAACGGTTCGCGATAATGGAGCATACCGTCATGCAGCGGTGACCCATCAGACGGCCCATGCCTGCAAGGGGAGCGCTTTCCATTTCATAGTTGGTAATCCGGCGCCCCTTGTACTCGAACTCCTCTATCCGGCGGTTGAGGTCAGGGTTAGCCAGAGCCAGACGCACGTAGCGTCCCTGAGGTCCGTAGAAGCCTACTGCCGAAATCGTGTTGCCGCGCACCATGTCGTCACCGCCTATCCGGCGGACAAGCTCCTCGTCGGCATCCACAACATACGGACGCGCCCACAGGGGATTCCACCCCGTATGGTCGCAGAGAGCTTTTTCAAAATCGAGGTCGGCCACTTCATTGCGGCCGGCGTAGTAGTTGAGCACGCCGTCGAAACCGATTGATTTTTCGGCAATCACGGGAGTGCCGAGGCTCAGCTCAGGCTGCAATGCACCGCTTGTGCCTATACGCACCATCGTAAGACGCCGCTTGTTGTCGCGGACCTCACGTGTGGCGAAGTCTACATTTGCCAGCGCGTCAAGTTCCGTCACCACTATATCGATGTTGTCAGGACCGATGCCGTGGCTGAGGCACATTATGGGTTTGCCCTTGTACGTACCGCCTATCGTATGGAATTCACGTGCCTGCACCTCGAAAGTGCGGCTGTCGAAAAACGATGCCACCATGTCCACGCGTGCCGGGTCTCCGACAAGGATGATACGGTCCGTTAGCTGTTCGGGACGGAGATGAAGATGAAAAACCGACCCGTCGGGGTTGATTATAAGTTCTGATTCGGGAATGATTCTTTCGGCCATAGTTGTGTTTTTATGTATATAGTTAACAATAACGGGCTGTAAAAAGATTAAATGCCGGCGTGTTTTCCGCTATGACTTCGCCGGAAGCACGTAGCGGCCGCCCGGAAGAGCCACTACAAAATCGTCAAGTTCCATTCTGAACAGAAGCGAGCTCAGCTGAGAATATGGCATGTCCAGCGACATACACAGGTCATTGACCGTAGATTCGGGCGAGGCTTTCAGCGCTTCAAGCACTGGCATGTATTCATCGGGGATTTCAAGGACGAGTTCCTGCTGCGTGCCTTCCTCCGCGCGACGCGGCCAGTTCATGAGGTCAATCAGGTCGCCCGCATCACGTATCAGCGATGCCGTGCCCGAGGCTATCAGCTGATTCGTACCGCGGCTGTAAGTATCGTTCACCCTCCCCGGCAGAGCCATCACCTCGCGCCCGTAGGCCGATGCCATGCGGGCCGTCGACATCGCGCCTCCGCGCATATCACTCTCGACCACCACCGTCACGTCGGCAATCCCGGCCACAATGCGGTTTCGGGCAAGGAAATTGCCTTTGTGCACCACGCTCTTCGACGTATATTCTGTAGCGACGAATCCGCCCTCGGCGATAATCCGCTGCGCGTCACTCCGGTGGTCGGCCGGATAGACCGTGTTGAGACCATGGGCCACAAGCGCTCCCGTAGGCACTCCGGCGGCTAAAGCGGCACGGTGCGCGCAGATATCCGCTCCGTAAGCCAGGCCGCTCACTATCACAAGCTCTTCGAGGGCGCCCGCAAGGTCTTCCACAAGGCGGCGCGTGAAATCGGCCCCGTATGCCGTGCAGTGGCGCGTTCCCACCACCGACACAATACGCGGAGCATTCATCGCCGCCGTATTGCCCAGAGCGAACAGCATCGCCGGTGCATCCCCGCACATAGCGAGTCGCTGCGGATAATCGCTGTCCGAGCAGAATAAAGTCTCTATATGATGATTGTCGACAAAAAACCGCTCCTCACGGGCCGCCTCCAGAGCCCTGGCGCGGCGCTCCTCGCTGAAGAAGTCAGACCGTACGCCCGTAATGGCACCGAGAGCCGAAGCCGGCAGGGTGAAGAAGTCCGCTGGCGTGACACCGCGTTCGGCGAACTTCGCCGCTGTCGACACCGTGATATTGCGATACGAGGCAAACGCTATCCGGCACAGCTTATCGTCGGAGGGAGGGGTCATTTCAGATAATCCTTGAATATTTCGGCCAGTTCCTCGCCGCGCGAAAGCCGGCCGTTCCTGAACGACGCAATGTCAACTACGGCTTTCACCACCGGCTCTCCCGCCATGTTGAAAATATCCTGACGGAAAACAAATACCGGCCCCCGACGGCTCAGCGACAGCTTGCTCACCATAGAATCGCCAAGCCCGAGCGGCCGCACATAGCGTATGTCGATATGCGTGCACACAGGGTCGAGGCCGCGGGCATGCATCTCGCGGAAAGAGAAGCCCGCATGCTCGCAGAACTCATGCCGCGTCACCTCGAGGTAATGCAGATAGTTGGCGTTGTTCACTATGCCCTCGGCGTCGACCTCATAGTCGCGCACCTTTATGGGCAGTTCGTACACATATTCCTCGCTCATCTTTTTACTTTTCATTTTTAGCAAAGTTAGCGATTTTTTGAACATAGCGGTATCTTCAAGGCCCTAATTTCCTCCGTTTTCATCCTTTTGAACTACAAAAAGACGCACCGGCCCGCTGCGGGTCGATGCGTCCTTTATATTATAATATGTATGTTGACGGATGCTGATTACATCATGCCGCCCATGCCGCCCATACCGGGAGCTGCCGGAGCCGGAGTCTCTTCTTTCTTCTCGGCAATCACGCACTCGGTGGTGAGGAACATGCCGGCAATCGAAGCGGCGTTCTCAAGAGCCACACGGGTAACCTTGGCAGGGTCAATCACACCGGCAGCGAGAAGATTCTCGTACTCGTCGGTGCGGGCATTGTAGCCGTAGTCGCCCTTGCCGTCGCGTACACGCTGTACTACAACGGCTCCTTCGGCACCTGCGTTGGCTGCAATCTGGCGCAGAGGCTCTTCAATCGCGCGCTCTACAATGGCGATACCGGTCTGCTCGTCGTCGTTCGCACCCTTGAGGTCCTTCAGGGCGTCGAGACAGCGGATGTAAGCCACACCGCCGCCGGGCACGATGCCTTCGGCAATGGCAGCGCGGGTTGCGCTCAGTGCGTCGTCAACGCGGTCTTTCTTTTCTTTCATCTCAACCTCCGAGGGAGCGCCTACATGGAGCACGGCGACACCGCCGGCGAGCTTGGCCAGACGCTCCTGAAGTTTCTCCTTGTCGTAGTCGCTGGTGGTCTGCTCAATCTGGTTGCGAATCTGAGCCACACGGGCAGCGACACGCTCCTTGTCGGAGTCGCGGTTTACAATAGTGGTGGCGTCTTTCGACACAATCACATTGTTTGCGTGGCCGAGGTCCTGCATTGTTGCGTTCACGAGCTGCATGCCTTTTTCCTCGCTGATTACAGTGCCGCCGGTGAGAATGGCGATATCCTCGAGCATCTCCTTGCGACGGTCGCCGAAGCCCGGAGCCTTCACGGCGCAAATCTTGAGCGAGCCGCGCAGACGGTTCACAACAAGGGCTGCAAGTGCATCCTGGTCAACATCCTCGGCGATAATCAGCAGAGGACGGCCGCTCTGTGCGGTAGCCTCGAGAACGGGCAGAATATCTTTGAGATTCGAAATCTTCTTGTCGTAGAGCAGGATGAAGGGATTGTCCATCACGCACTGCATCTTCTCGGCGTCGGTAACGAAGTAGGGCGAGATGTAGCCGCGGTCGAACTGCATGCCTTCCACAACCTCGATGTTAGTCTCGGTGCCTTTGGCCTCGTCGACGGTAATCACGCCTTCTTTCTTCACTTTCTCCATGGCCTCTGCAATCAGGCGGCCGATAGTCTCGTCATTGTTTGCCGACACACGGGCCACGTCCTCAATCTTCTTGAAGTCATCGCCAACCTCTTCGGCCATGCCCTTGATTTGCTCCACAACGGCAGCAACGGCCTTGTCGATACCACGTTTCAGGTCCATGGGGTTGGCGCCTGCGGTAACGTTCTTCAGACCTACGCCGATAATCGACTGGGCGAGAACGGTAGCGGTTGTTGTGCCGTCGCCTGCATCGTCACCGGTCTTCGAGGCAACTTCCTTCACGAGCTGTGCACCCATGTTCTGCATCGGGTCTTCGAGTTCTACCTCGCGGGCCACTGTCACACCGTCTTTGGTGATGTGGGGGGCGCCGAACTGACGGCCGATAATCACGTTGCGGCCTTTGGGGCCGAGGGTTACTTTGACTGCGTCGGCAAGTGCGTCAACGCCTTTCTTGAGCTCGTCGCGAGCCTCTATATTGAATTTGATAATCTTAGCCATTTTATTTCCTGATATAGAATTAGTATAGAAATATTATTCAATCACAGCGAGTACTTCGTTCTGGCGCATGACAAGCACCTTTTCGCCGTCGAGGTCTACTTCCGTGCCGGCATATTTGCCGTAGAGCACCTTGTCGCCTTCCTTGAGCACCATTTCCTCGTCTTTTGTGCCGTTGCCTACGGCAAGCACTGTGCCACGCAGGGGTTTCTCTTTTGCGGAATCGGGAATAATGATGCCCGATGCTGTCACTTCTTCAGCGGCCGTAGGAGCGATAATCACGCGGTCGGCCAATGGTTTGAGTTTCATATATGTTGTGTTTTTTATGTTTTTTGTTCTGCAAGAAAAAATGCAAATACCTTGCCAATCGGCCCATGTCAGTTCATCTCTGCCATTTTGACAATCCACTCGTCATAACACTGCTGACACAGCTATTGTTTTCCCTTTATATTTCTTTATATTAAATTCGCCGGAAACAGAAGACATGGAACCGAAAATTTTGACATAAATCACTATGTTTAAAGAAGTAGGGACGCGATTAATCGCGTCCGCGAGACAGAATGTAACTTTCACATCAGAAATTAAGTAAACAGCATTGGGTCGAGACTCAACCCTCGACACGAGTATTTTTTCTACTCCATGTAATAAATCCGCTTTTTTCGCGTCAATTATAGTAAAACATCAATAAAAATGGACAATATCATCACTGCCGAACATATCACGAAGGATTTCACGCGCCACCGCGCCCTCGACGATGTGTCGGTGTCTGTGCCTCGTGGCAAAGTTTACGGTCTGCTCGGCCCCAACGGTGCCGGCAAGACCACTTTAATCCGCATCATCAACCATATCACCGCCCCCGACTCCGGCTCGGTCACTTTCAACGGACATCCCCTCACCGAGAAAGACATCTACAACATCGGCTATCTCCCCGAGGAACGAGGTCTCTATAAGAAGATGAAAGTCGGCGAACAGGCCATTTTCTTCGCACGCCTCAAGGGTCTCGGCAAAGCCGAAGCCGAAAAGGCCCTCCGCCAGTGGTTCGAACGCCTCGAAATCTCTCAGTGGTGGGACAAAAAAATCGAAGAACTCTCCAAGGGCATGGCTCAGAAAGTGCAGTTCATCGTCACGGTGCTTCACGAACCCGAGCTCCTCATTTTCGACGAGCCTTTCTCCGGATTCGACCCCATTAACGCCGGCATTCTCAAAGACGAAATCCTCCGCCTCCGCGACAAAGGCACCACAATAATCTTCTCCACCCACAACATGGAGAGCGTCGAAGAACTCTGCGACGAAATCACCCTCATAAACCGCTCGCACAACATCCTCTCCGGCAATGTCGCCGAAGTCCGCGAGCGTTTCGCGCACAATCTCTATTCCCTCTCTTTCGTCGGCAATCCGCAGTCGCTTCAGGCTGCCGTCAGCCCTTTCACCGACTCCTTCGAGCTCGGCGCTGTCGACAGTTACGGTCTCTCCAAAGCCACTGTCCGACTCAAAGATGCCGAAGCCGCACGCCCCTTCATCGCCGCCGCAAACGATGCAGTCGCTCTCAGCGCCTTCAGCCGCGTCATACCCTCAATGAACGATATTTTCGTATCCGCCGTCAAAGCCTCGAATGAAGCAGCCGGCACAGACCCCGTACCGCAAGCATGAAATCGTCACTCAGCCTCATCATATCGCGCGAATATCTACAGCGCGTACGCCGCAAAAGCTTCATCATCACCACTCTGCTTGTGCCCATTCTTATGATTGGCCTCATGGTGGCACCCGCACTCATTGCCATGTTCTCTACTCCCGAGGCTAAGACTATCGCCGTCATCGACGACACCGGCCAAATCTTCAGTCACCTTCAGGACAGCGACGAAATCACATTCGAAAGCTATACCCAGCCGCTTGACAGCGCACGTGCCGATGCCGACGTTGAGGCCATTCTCGCTATCGGCGCAAATGCCGTCGACAGGCCCAACCAGTCAATCACACTCTACTACCGCGGCGCGCCGACTCTCTCCACCGACAGCTACATCCAGAGTCAGCTCAAGGATGCTATCGAAGAGCTCCGTCTCCGCGCTTACAACATCGAGAATCTCCGTCAGATACTCGACGAAATTAACGTAGACCTCAGCTATCCCACAGTCCGTATTGACAAAGAAGAGGACACCGGCACATCATCCATGCTCTCATACTTCCTCTCCCTTCTCATGGACCTCATGCTCTACACCTTCATCCTCATTTACGGTCAGATGGTCATGACAAGCATCATCGAGGAGAAAAACAACCGAGTCCTCGAAATCGTCGTGTCATCGGTAAAACCGGCCACACTGATGATGGGCAAAGTTCTCGGCATCGGTCTTGTTGCCATTACGCAGATTCTTATCTGGGGCCTGATAATTTCTATGTGCACAATCTGGGTAGTCCCGGCCGTCGGCGCTTCAGTCAGCGCCGGAGCCGATGCCGAACTTATAGCCGCCGTCGGCCAGCTCAGCGACATCGGTTACATAACATCACTCTTCACATACATGCTCCTCTTCTTCGTCGGAGGCTACCTCTTCTACTCGGCAATCTACGCCGCTATCGGCTCCGCCGTCGACAACATTCAGGATGCATCGCAGCTCTCAACCATTCCCACACTCCCCATCATCATCGCCCTCGTGGCATCAATGTCAGTCATGCAGAACCCCGGCTCCTCCCTCGCCTTCTGGCTCTCGATGATTCCGTTCACATCACCCATGACAATGATGAGCCGCATCGCTTTCGATGTCCCCTTCTGGGAAATCATGCTCTCGCTTGTACTCCTCTACGCATCATTCATCGGCGTGATATGGATAGCGGCAAAAATATACCGCGTCGGTATATTCATGTACGGAAAGAAACCCTCTTTCGTCGAAATAATCCGCTGGGCGAGATACAAATAAACATTTCATAATCACATAGTGTTTACCTTTCCGTCGGAGCCGTCCTCCGGCGGAAAGTTTTTACAGGCTGAAAATATTTTTGGCCGCTCCACAATTTTTTTGTAATTTTACGCGTTAATTGCAATAATATCGGTATATTTTAGAGTAATGAGACAACTAAAAATCACCAAATCAATTACTAACCGCGAAAGCGCGTCTCTCGACAAGTATCTGCAGGAGATTGGCCGTGAGGAACTGATTTCCGTTGAAGAAGAAGTCGAACTCGCTCAGCGCATTCGCCAAGGTGACCAGGCAGCTCTCGAAAAACTGACCCGTGCAAATCTACGCTTCGTAGTTTCGGTAGCAAAGCAGTACCAGAACCAGGGCCTTTCGCTTCCCGACCTCATCAACGAAGGCAATCTCGGCCTGATAAAGGCAGCACGTAAATTCGATGAGACCCGAGGTTTCAAATTTATCTCTTATGCCGTATGGTGGATTCGCCAGTCAATTCTGCAGGCCCTCGCCGAGCAAAGCCGCATCGTCAGGCTCCCCCTCAACCAGGTGGGCTCGCTCAATAAAATCGGCAAGGCCCTCTCCAAATTCGAGCAGGAAAACGAACGCCGTCCCTCGCCCGAGGAGCTCGCCGAAAAGCTCGACGTTCCTGTTGAAAAAATAGCCGATACACTCAAAGTATCCGGCCGTCACATTTCTGTCGACGCCCCCTTCGTCGAAGGCGAAGACAACAGCCTCCTCGACGTCCTCACCAATGACGACAGCCCTATGGCCGACGCGGCTCTCAATCAGGAATCACTCTCCAACGAAGTCGACCGCGCACTCCGTCAGCTCCATGAGCGCGAGCGTGAAATCCTCAAGATGTTCTTCGGCATCGGATGCCAGGAAATGACCCTCGAGGAAATCGGTGCCAAATTCGACCTCACTCGCGAGCGTGTGCGTCAGATTAAGGAAAAGGCCATCCGTCGCCTCAAAGGACAGAAGAGCCGCCTCCTCAAATCCTATCTCGGCTCATAATCCCCACACAGCAAAGAAACAATACCCCGGGGCCGCGTCTTCCTGATGCGGCCCCGATTATTATATAATTATATGGATTTTCTACCTAAATCACTGGATTTCAACAAGTAGGGACGCGATTAATCGCGTCCGCGAAACAGGAAGTAACTTTCTAAGTAAACAGCATTGGGCGAGTACCCTCTCATTCCTTTTTGTCTTCTGTGCTGAGCTTCAGCGAAGCGCCTTCTCCACAAACGCCGAAGCGGCTCCCGGATAACCGGAAACCGCTTCGGCGTTTGGCGTCAAATAATGCCGACAGATTACTTGCTGGCGATATTCGACGATACAGTGAGACAAGCGCGACCTTTGGCACGACGACGTGCAAGCACTTTGCGGCCATCTGCTGTGGCCATTCTCTCGCGGAAACCGTGCTTGTTAACTCTCTTACGGTTAGAGGGTTGGAATGTTCTTTTCATTGCCTATTTTGTTTTTCGTTATTTTGCAAGTGTATTTTCGGAGTGCAAATTTAAGCATTTATTTTTACTTACGCAAATATTTATGTGCGCTCTGTATGTGATTTTTTATTTTCGAACCCAAAAATCGCTATCACATCACATTGAGCACCTGCTCCTTGATTTGCTCCAGAAGGTCTTTCATGCGCACCACGATAGCCTGCATTTCGGCATGGTTGCTTTTTGAACCGAGAGTGTTGATTTCGCGCCCCATTTCCTGAGCGATAAAACCGAGTTTCTTGCCTTGGCCGGCCTGAGGAGCGTTCATTGTCTCGATGAAATAGGCCAGATGCTTTGAGAGACGCTGCTTCTCTTCATTCACATCAAGTTTCTCGATATAGAAAATCATCTCCTGCTCAAGACGTCCCTTGTCATACTCCGCTACGGGAATCTTTGCAAGACCTTCCTCAATCCGCGAACGTATTTTTTCAATCCGTTCTTTCTCATAAGGGTCAATCCGCGCAAGCAGCTCGCCAATCGCTTCTATGCGCTCAGCGAAGAAACGCTCCAAAGCCTCCCCTTCAGTCCGGCGGTGAGCCATAAGTGCGGCAATAGCCTGCGAGACGGCCGACATGAGAGCCGACGCATCGGCATCGTCTGCCGTTTCAGGAGTGACCGAGTGAACACTGTCGGGGAAACGCAGAAGCACCGAATACCAGTCAGTCGGCTCGGCAATACCGAGCGTCTTCGAAGCTGCCGTGATTTGCTCTTTATAAGCCTTGAGAGCCTCTACATTCAGAGTCGTTGCAAGCGGAGCCTCAATTCCCGGAAGCGCCTCGGACGAAATGACACAGTCCACCTTGCCGCGCTCAAGCACCCGGCCAATCTCACCACGCACTTCAAGTTCACGCTCGCGGAAGGCGGCGGGAATGCGCACGCTTAAGTCAAGCTGTTTCGAATTAAGCGACTTTATTTCGACAGTTATTTTTTTCGTCGGCGATTCGGCCACTGCTTTACCGAATCCCGTCATAGACATCAACATAAAGAATATGGCATTACGTGCGCGACCATCTTTGTTTTTATCGAAAACCCTCGTGCGTATTGGATGGAGACGCCTCCTCGGTGTCCGGGTTGTGCAAAATTAATAAAAAAATGTCAATCTGCCGTGTTTTAACATTTCGAAGTAGGTAAAAAAGGCCATTTTAACACTTCAACATATTCGATTTACACGAAACTTTAGGGCCCTGCAGATGCCAAATGTCAGCGAAATTCCTTACTTTTGCCGTAAATATGCAAAAATGGCAACCCTACTGAATATAGAAACATCCGGAGCCGTATGCTCTGCCGCCCTCACCGGCGAAGGCATGATTCTGGCTCACAAGGAAGACTTTGAAGGCCGCAACCACGCCACCATGCTGAGCGGCTTTATAAAATATTGTCTTGACTATGCCCGCGACAAAGAAATGAAAATCAACGGCATAGCCGTAAGCTTAGGCCCCGGCAGCTACACCGGACTGCGCATCGGTCTGAGCGAGGCAAAAGGCCTTGCGTACGCGCTCGACATTCCCCTCATAGGCATCAACACGCTCGAGTTGCTCGCATCTCGTGTGATGTTCTCTTCGCTCGACATCGACCCCGACACCATATTCGTGCCCATGATTGACGCACGCCGCATGGAAGTGTTTACCGCTGCCTACGACTTCAGTCTCAGTCACTTGCTTGACCCTCAGCCCCTTATTCTCGACGAAAATTCCTACGCCGCGCTTAAGGCTACGGGACGCCCTATATTGTACTTCGGCAGCGGCGCCGAAAAAGCCCGGCCAATATTCGCTGATGCGCCACAGGCACAGTATGTAGCTGACGTAGAGGCTCTTGCCGTCGACATGATAGCTCTCGCCGAGCGCGATTTCGCACGTGGGAACTTCATCGACCGCGCCTACTCCACGCCCCTCTATCTTAAAGATTTTCAGGCTACTAAGCCAAAACACAAGGTGATATGAACGACAATTCTTTCCGCGACGACATACGTGCAGCCGTCGATGTGCTGCGCCGCGGCGGCATAATAGTCTATCCCACCGACACCGTATGGGGCATTGGCAGCGACGCCACTTCTTCCGAGGCCGTCCGCCGCGTATTCGCCCTTAAACAACGAGCTGATGCCAAGGCGCTTATCACACTTGTAGGCTCCCTCGCACAGCTTGAGCGCACTGTCGACTGTATCCCGGAAGTGGCATATCAGCTTATCGAGTACAGCGAGCGCCCCGTCACAATCGTCTACGACCATCCCGACCCGGCAGCATGCATAGCACCGGAACTCCTTGCCGAAGACGGCACAATCGGCGTACGGGTCACAACAGAGCCTTTCAGCCGCGCTCTATGCGAGGCTTTCTGCAAGCCGCTCGTATCCACTTCCGCCAATATAAGCGGTCAACCGGCTCCTGCGACATATACGGAAATCTCGTCTAAAATCCTCGAAGGCGCTGATTATGTATGTCTTACTCGCCGCGACGAATCAGCTTCCACAAATAAGCCTTCATCCGTAATCCGCCTCAGCGAAGGAGGACTGTTCAAAATAATCAGACCCTGAGCAAAACGTGACTAATATCGAGAAACATCGAATCATATATGCCACAGCCGATTTTCTGTCAGTTGCGGCAGGATGGTTCTGTTTCAATCTGTTGCGTTACCGTTTCTTCCGTGATGCCGACGAAATATGGTATTCGCTCTCTTCTTTTCTCCTCAGCGGTCCGGTAGTGCTCGGGCAGATTGCCGTTCCTGTGTGCATGCTTATACTGTATGCCATATCCGGCTCCTACAACCGCTCGAACACTCTTTACAAATCACGTCTTGACGAAGTACTTAACACTTTGGCCGTGTCTCTAATCGGCACACTGGGCATCTATTTCACTGCCCTGCTGAACAACAACATCCCCGAACGTCTCGAAGCCTACGAGCTTATGGCAGTGCTGTTGGTTTGTCTCTTCCTGCCCACGGTTTGTGTAAGAATTCTCATATTGAAGCGCAACGCGAAACGCATCAGAGAAGGCAAATACGCCATGAAAACGCTCGTTGTAGGCGCCACACCGGCAAACGAGGCCAAACTCGCCCGAATTCTCGCCTCCCGCGCCACATCAGGGCTCAAAATTGTTGTATGTGCTGATTTCGATGGCTCCTGCACGCGCCAGAGTCTGCAGGGAATACCCGTGCGATACACTGAGGATATCGAGAGTCTGTGCCGCCAAGTCGGCATTCAGGCAATCATAGTACTGAGCAGCGGTGACATAGCACATACCGCAGAGATTCTCGACCGCCTTTACCGACTCGACTTGCCGATGTTCATCACACCTGACCTGCACAGCCTCATTCTGGCCCGTCCGCGACTCGCCACCGTGAGCAGCGAACCTCTGGTAGACATCACTAACGCCAAAATCCCGCCGGCATCAGTCAATCTCAAACGTCTGGGCGACATCGTGGTATCGGCCATATCGCTTGTCATCCTCTCGCCTCTGTTCGCAGTTCTCGCCGCCGTCGTGAAACTCGACTCCCCGGGCCCTGTCTTTTACCGTCAGACACGTATCGGCTATCATAAGAAACCCTTCCGCATCATAAAATTCCGTTCCATGCAGACTGACGCCGAGGCCAACGGCCCCGCCCTTTCCTCGGGGAATGACCCGCGTGTAACACGCTGCGGCCACATCATGCGGAAATACCGTCTTGATGAGCTCCCCCAGTTCTGGAACGTGCTGTGCGGACAGATGTCCCTTGTGGGGCCTCGCCCCGAGCGCGAATACTTTCTGAAAAAAATACTCGAGCGTCATCCTGCGAGCACCCTGCTCCACCAGGTGAGGCCCGGCATCACATCATGGGGTATGGTGAGCTACGGATATGCCTCCGACGTCAATCAGATGATGGAGCGTCTGTACTATGACCTTCTGTATATAGAAAACGTATCTCTCGCCACCGACCTCAAAATAATACTTCATACAGTAGATACAGTAATAAACGGCCGCGGCAAATAGCCGTGCGCCATGGGTTTGCATAATATTATGTCAATAAATACATCGACAGACAATCAGGAAACCAAACGCCCCAACCGCCTTCGCGAAGCCTTCTTCGCCTTTCTGCTATGGCGCGAGCATCATATAAACGAAAAGAACTTCGTGCTTGCTCTCGCATTGATTGTAGGCATATTTACCGGTGTGGCCGCCATTGCCCTCAAATGGCTCATCCATTACATCTCCGAAGTCCTCACCGCCGGCATCAATCTCGAATCCGGCAACTACATGTACATACTTCTCCCGGCTGTAGGCGTCATTCTCACCGCCCTGTATGTGCGCTATGTTGTCCGCGACGACATAAGCCACGGTGTCACCCGCGTGCTCTATGCCATATCCCAGAATAAGAGCCGCCTCAAACGTCACAACATCTATACGTCGGTAATCGCATCGTCGGTCACTATCGGCTTCGGCGGTTCTGTCGGAGCCGAAGGTCCAATTGTATATACCGGCGCTGCTATCGGTTCCAACCTCGGGCGCCTCTTCCGCATGTCGCCGCGTATTCTCATGATACTCGTTGGCTGCGGAGCGGCCGCAGGCATCGCAGGCATATTCAAGGCACCGATTGCAGGCATGCTTTTCACGCTTGAGGTGCTGATGCTCGACCTTACGGCAGTGTCTGTGATGCCCCTGCTGATAGCATCCATCACCAGTACCACGCTCGCCTACGTGTATACGGGCTACGAATTCGAGTTTTTCTTCGCACAGACTGAGAATTTCTACACTTCACGCATACCCTATGTAATCATGCTCGGCATTGTGAGCGGATTCATATCACTTTATTTCACACGCGTGATGAATATGATGGAGTCGTTCTTCCGCCGCTTCAAAAACCGGTGGTACAAGACTCTTGTCGGCTGTCTGATTCTTTCGGGCCTTGTGTTCCTGTTCCCGCCTCTGTACGGTGAAGGCTATGGTTCTATCGTCAGTCTGCTCAACGGCGATACATCGGCGATTGTCAACGGTTCGCTCTTCTACGGCGACCGAAATCAGGTGGGCATGCTCGCACTTTTCATCGGCCTGGTAATCGCCACCAAAGCATTCGCCACTTCGGCGACAAACGGCGCAGGCGGTGTCGGCGGCACATTCGCACCCTCGCTCTATGTGGGCTGTCTCACCGGCTTCCTCTTCGCATTTCTTGTAAATAACTTCGGCCTGGGCATCGTGGAGCTTTCCAACAAGAATTTCGCCCTCATGGGCATGGCAGGCGTTATGAGCGGCGTAATGCACGCGCCCCTGATGGCAATATTCCTCACAGCCGAGCTCACCGGCGGATACGACCTTTTCCTGCCGCTGCTCATTGTAAGCACCATATCCTACGGCACCATAAAATTCTTCGAGCCGTACTCTATCTACACGATGCGTCTGGCCAAACGAGGCGAACTGCTTACGCACCACAAAGACAAGGCAGTGCTTACTCTGCTCAAAATCAACAATGTAATCGAGACTGATTTCATTCCCGTCTATCCCGACATGACACTCAAAGATATGGTCGACACCATTGCCAAAAGCAAGCGCAATCTCTTCCCCGTGCTCAACGAGAACCGTGAGCTCATCGGCGTCGTTCTGCTCGATGAAATCCGCAATATCATGTTCCGTCCCGACCTCTACCGACGCATGAAAGTGAGCACATTCATGTCGATTCCCCCGGCAAAAATCGAAGTCGGAGAAAACATGGATGCGGTTATGAAGACCTTCGACACCACCGGCGCCTGGAACTTACCCGTGGTCGAAAAAGGGAAATACGTAGGCTTTGTGTCGAAGAGCAAAATCTTCAACTCATACCGCCGTGTCCTCAGGCATTACTGCGACGACTGACCGGCCTGCGCACTGTCAGCATCCGCCCAAAGGAAGCTTGTTCATCTGCTCGATATAGTCGAGTATTTCCTCGCGTCCTATACCTTTTTCGCTCGACGTACGGAAAACGGGGGAAAGTTCTTCCCATGTTTCGAGCAGTTTCTGGAGATATGAGGCGATTTTGGCATCTGTCGCTGTGGCCGACTGCTTATCTGTCTTTGTAAACACAATGCTGAATGGCACGCCGTTTTCTCCGAGCCACTCCATGAACTCAAGGTCGATTTTCTGCGGTTCATGACGGCTGTCGATAAGCACGAAGAGATTCGTCATCTGTTCGCGGCCCAGAATATAATTTTTGATGATGCTTTCGAGGCGGTCGCGGTCGGCTTTCGAGCGGCGCGCGAAGCCATATCCCGGCAAGTCAACGATATACCACGAATCATTCACAAGGAAATGATTGATAAGCATCGTTTTACCGGGAGTAGCCGATGTCATGGCGAGTCCTTTGCGGCCCGTTAACATATTTATTAACGACGACTTGCCGACATTTGAG
>CAJUKF010000008.1:0-47964 GCA_910587355.1 uncultured Muribaculaceae bacterium | reverse complement strand
ATTCGTGCGGGTTATTTCTTTGCAAAGATACGAATAATTTATTTGCAGATTGCCGGCGACGAGCATCGGAAATGATGTTGTGTATTCTAAATAAAAACAATGAGTCCTTTGCGGCCCGTTAACATATTTATTAACGACGACTTGCCGACATTTGAGCGGCCTATGAAGGCATACTCGTGCCTCTGGTCCGTCGGGCACTTGCGGTAGTCAGAGTTGCTTATCACAAAGCGTGCAGTATTGATTATCATATTCGTGCGGGTTATTTCTTTGCAAAGATACGAATAATTTATTTGCAGATTGCCGACGACGAGCATCGGAAATGATGTTGTGTATTCTAAATAAAAACAATAATAGCGGTGGTTTTGATGCGCCGGGGAAATATATTTTTAACGGGAGTAAGCATCTAATCACAGTTTTTTGCTTACCTTTGCGGAGATAATCCAACCCTTGTGAAAGACACAGTATAACTACACAAATGGCATTTAATAAAAACAATCTGTACCGCACAGCCCGCGATTATGTGTTCATCACATTTGGCATGGCCATATACGCATTTGGTTTTTGCGGATTTATTCTTCCCGAGAGAGTGGTGATTGGCGGTCTGGCCGGTGTGGGTACCATAGTTTACTTCCTTACCGGTATACCGGTAGGTATCACGCAGTATGCCTGCAATCTCCTTCTGCTTGCGCTTGCATATAAAATCGTCGGCAAGAAATTTGTGCTCGGCACTATCTACGGCGCAACGATGATATCGGTCTTCGTATCAATCTTCCAGCCTCTGTTAGAGGGGGGCTTCACTAATGATTCGCTGACCAACGTAGTGATTGGAGGTGCGATGGCTGGTGTCGGCATCGGCGTGGCATTCACTCACAACGGCTCCAGCGGCGGCACCGACATCATAGCCGCCATGGTGCAGAAATATACCAATGTGAGCATCGGACGCACAATGCTGTGCAACGACTGCATCATCATATCCTCGTCATACTTCCTTTTTCATCAGATTGACAAAGTGGTCTACGGCTTCATCGTGCTGCTGCTCAGCGCCTATGTGGCCGACCTTGTCGTCAACACCAACCGTCAGGCCGTGCAGTTTACCATTTTTTCAAAAAAATGGGAAGAAATCGCCACTGCCATAAACAACGAGGCAAAACGCGGATGCACTGTTCTCACCGGCATGGGCTGGTACTCGAAGCAGGAAGTGAAGGTACTTCTGGTAATGTGCCGCAAAATAGAATCTGTGACTATCTCGCGAATAATCAAATCTATCGACCCCGATGCATTCACCACGCAGTGCAATGTGAACGGTGTCTATGGCAAAGGATTCGACGAACTGAAGGTCCGCATGAAAGCACCCGACCATCATCCGGCTCATACCCAGTTGCCGAATCCGGCTGCAAACACTTCTCAGATACCCCCTAAATTCTGATTGGCATGAGTGCGGAAAACGGATTTTGGCACCGCACCGTCGATTTATATGTCGACGGCTTCCGCAACATGACAGTAGGCCGCAAACTCTGGCTGCTGATTATCATCAAATTGTTTATTTTCTTCGCAGTGCTCAAGCTGTTCTTCTTCCCGGACGTGCTGGAGCGCCATTACGACACCGACTCCGAGCGGGCCGATGCTGTAAGAGAATCTCTTATACAGCCCTTAAATAACTAATTACCTAAAATATATCGATTATGAACGAGTTACTTGGAGTGGTCGACTGGTCGAGGGCTCAATTTGCCCTGACAGCCATGTATCACTGGCTTTTCGTGCCTCTGACAATCGGTCTCTCGCTGATTGTGGCAATCATGGAGAGCCTTTACGTGCGCACCGGCGACATCCGCTGGAAAGGAATAACGAAATTCTGGATGACACTCTTCGGCATAAACTTCGCCTGCGGAGTTGCCACGGGCATAATTCTTGAATTTGAATTCGGCACAAACTGGTCGAACTACAGCTGGTTTGTCGGCGATATATTCGGCGCCCCGCTTGCTATCGAGGGCCTGCTCGCCTTCTTTATGGAAGCTACCTTTGTGGCCGTGATGTTCTTCGGCTGGAATAAAGTAAGCAAAAAATTCCACCTCGCTTCCACATGGCTCACGGCATTAGGTGTCACGCTGTCGGCTCTGTGGATTCTTGTAGCCAACGCATGGATGCAGTATCCGGCAGGCTGCGACTTCGACCCTGCGCAGATGCGCAATGTAATGACCGATTTCGCCGCCGTGGCTCTCAGCCCTGTGGCAATCAATAAATTTTTCCATACCGTATTCAGCGGCTGGGTTCTCGGCGCAGTGTTTGTCGTAGGTGTCAGCTCATGGCTGCTGCTGAAAAAACGCAACACCGAAGCCGCGCGCAAATCTGTCACCGTCGCCTCGTGGGTCGGCCTCATCGGCATTCTCGCCACCCTCTACACCGGCCACGGCTCGGCAGTGCAGGTATCGCGCCACCAGCCCATGAAATTAGCTGCAATGGAAGGTCTTTACCGAGGCTCATGCGGTCAGGACCTTGTGGCTGTCGGCATTCTCAAGCCAGCGGCGCAGCGCACCGACAAAGACCCCATGCTCTTCAGCATCGACATTCCGCGCGGCCTGTCGTTCCTTGCCAACTCCGATTTCGACTCATATGTACCCGGTATCGACGACCTGATTGAAGGACGCACAATCACACCGCAGAACGATACCGTATACGGTCTCTCGTATTCCGACAAAATGGCACTCGGCGCAAGTGTGCGCTCGGCACTCGCCGACTACGATGCGGCACGACACAGCGGTGATACAGCCGCAATGAATGCCGCGGCCGACAGCATACAGAAAAATTTCCGCTATTTCGGCTACGGCTATCTGTCTTCTCCCGAAGCCGCAGTGCCGAATGTAGACCTTACATTCTATTCTTTCCACATCATGGTTACTGCCGGAGGCTATCTGATGCTTCTTTTCGTAGTCATGCTTTTCGTCTGCACGCGCAAGCCTGCTATACTCACCAACAAATGGCTATGCTGGTTCGGAATAGTATCAATCGCTGTGGTATGGATTTGCAGCCAGGCTGGCTGGATTGTCGCTGAAGTCGGCCGTCAGCCCTGGGTGATTCAGGACCTCATGCCCACCACCTCGGCGATATCCGGCATCCGGGAGGGCTCGGTACAGACCACATTCTGGATTTTCGCCGTACTTTTCACCGGCCTCCTGATTGCTGAAATCAGCATCATGCTCCGCTATATTTCAGGCGCATCAAAAACCGATATCGAACAACCTAAAAAATAAGCAACGACTATGGATACTCTCGCAACTCTTCAGGCTTACTGGTGGCTTCTGATAGCCGTACTCGGCGCAGCACTGGTATTTCTGCTCTTCGTACAGGGCGGACAGTCGATGCTTTACTGCAAATCGACCGATGCCGAGCGACAGCTTATGGTGAACTCTCTCGGTCGCAAATGGGAATTCACCTACACCACGCTGGTTGTCTTCGGCGGAGCCTTCTTCGCCGCATTCCCTCTCTTCTACAGCACAAGTTTCGGAGGTGCTTACTGGCTCTGGATGCTCATTTTGCTCAGCTTTGTCATACAGGCTTTCAGCTATGAATTCCGCCGCCGCAAAGGCAATATATATGGTACACGGTTCTACGACTTCCTGCTGCTGTGCAACGGTTTCTTCGGATGCACACTGCTCGGGGTCGCCGTGGGCGTATTCTTCTTCGGCGGCGACTTCATTGTCACCAAGACTAATCTACTCGATGTATCGGCTCCTGTAATCTCGCTGTGGGCACCCACACATGGCCTCGAGGCGATTGCATGCTGGAAAAATCTTCTGCTCGGCATAACGGTCTTCTTCCTCGCACGCACCATGGGTGCGCTCTACTTCATCAACAACATAGGCGGCGACGGAGGCTTCACGGCCCGTATGCGCCGAAAGACACTCGTCAACGGCCTGATATTCGCCGTGCTATTCGTAGCATTCACCGTAGTGCTTCTCTGCACCGCCGGACTGCGCGAAAATGAAGCAGGCGTCTTTGTGAAAGAACCCAATATCTACCTCCATAACCTCCTCGGCATGTGGTGGTGCGCCGTTATATTCCTGCTCGGCGTAGTCGCCGTCCTCGCAGGCATCTTCGGCTCGGCTTTCAGCAAGACATGGCGCGGCGGAATCTGGGTGGCAGGCTTCGGCGTGGCCGCCGTGATTGTGGTGCTCTTCTGCATCGCAGGATACGGGCACACGGCTTATATGCCGTCGAACTTAGACCCGCAGTCATCACTCTCGATTTCGAACAGCTCGTCGTCGCTCTTTACCCTCAAAGTGATGAGCTGGGTATCGGTGCTCGTTCCCTTCGTGCTCGCATACATCTGGATTGTGTGGCGCAAGATGAACTCCGCACCCCTTACCGAAGAAGAACTGGAAAAGGATTCGCACGTCTACTGACGCACGATGGCTGATACTTTCCATACCATAGCGGCCCCGACGGAGGCGATATACAAGGAAAAGATGAGCAAATTTCTTGCCTTCGCTCACCCTGTATCCACCTCCGCGGGGGCCCGTGAAGTTATTGCAGGCTATCAGAAACGATACCACGACGCACGGCATGTCTGCTGGGCTTATATGCTCGGCTCGGCGCGCACCGACTTTCTCAGCACCGACAACGGCGAACCGTCGGGCACTGCCGGCAAACCTATTTTAGGCCAAATCAACTCTTTCGGTCTCACCGACATTGTCATAGTAGTGGTGCGCTATTTCGGCGGCATCAAACTCGGCACTTCAGGCCTGATTGCCGCATACCGCGAGGCGGCACGCGAAGCACTCGAAGCAGCCGAAATCATCGAATGCCACGACATGACCCATATTTCGTTCACGTTCCCGTATCTTGCAATGAACGATGTAATGCGTCTTACAAAAAGCGGCGGCGTCGAAGTCGTGGAACAGCTCTTCGACAACTCATGCTCCATTACCCTGAGCATCCGCGCTGACGAAGCAGACATGCTGCGCAAGCGCCTCACCGACATCGACGGTGTAACTCTTACAACTGATTGAAAAATGAACAGAATCCCCTCGGCAGCCCTTTTCGACCTCGACGGCGTGCTCATCGACAGCGAGACCACATACACCGGAATATGGAGCCGGATTGAAAGCGCTCATCCTACCGGAATTGAAAACTTCGCACAGAAAATCAAAGGCTCGACGCTGCCGCAGATACTAAGCAAATATTTCCCCGAGCCGGAGATTCAGGCCGATGTAGTGAGGATGCTGAACGCCGACGAACAGACCATGCCCTTTCCTATATATGACGGCGTGACCGACTTCCTCAAAAGCCTGCGCGACGCAGGAATACCTGCAGCCATCGTGACAAGCAGCAACGGAATAAAGATGACCCGGCTTTATGAGATGCATCCGGGCTTCCGCGAACTCTTCGACACAATAATCACAGCCGACGACATAACGCGCTCCAAACCCGACCCTGAATGCTATATCACGGCAGCAGCACGCCTCGGCGCTAATCCGGCGGATGCAGTTGTATTTGAGGATTCTTTCAATGGCCTCAGAGCGGGTCGCGCAGCCGGCGCGCACGTTGTCGCGCTGTCGACAACCAATCCGGCCGAAAGTCTTCGGGAATATGCCGATACGGTAATTCCGTCGTTCAAAGGGCTGACGGCGCAGTCTTTGAAGGAGCTCCTTTCACTATAATGGATATGGCCACACATACGGCCAGAGCCCAGGGATAATACAGATACGCGAACGGCTCGGCAGGCGAGATACCGGCCAGCGAACATGCCAGAAGTGTCTGAGCGCCATAAGGAATAAGGCACTGCACGATGCACGACGAAGTATCGAGCAACGAGGCAGCCTTACGCGCCGGTATGCCGAAGCGGCTTGAAATTTCGCGTGTTAACGAGCCCACGGTGATAATGGCGACGGTGTTGTTGGCCGTGCACATGTTCACCAACCCGACGAGCACCGACACACATACCTCGGCACCGCGGATTCCGTTTATATGACGGGTGAGCGACTGCAGCAGCCACCCAATGCCTCCGCAGGCTTTCACAAGTCCGAGCATACCGGCCGACATGAGCGTAATCACTATGAGATTGCCCATTCCGTCAATACCGGTTCCCATGAATCCGGCCATTTCGACAGGCCCGTAGCCCATTATAAGTCCCATTATATAGGCTGAGGCGATGCCGAGACCGAGCACGACAGTCACATTAAGCCTTGCGACTGCCGTCACTATCACAATGAGATACGGAAGCACAAGCCATGCCGACGGCGCATCGGCAGGCAATGTCGCCGGTTTAGCATCTATAGCCTGAAAGAGATAGATACACAGAGTGACGACAGCCGCCGGAAGAGCTATGCGGATATTGGCCTTGAATTTATCGGACATATCGCACCCCTGGGAACGTGTGGCTGCAATTGTGGTATCAGAGATAAACGACAGATTGTCGCCGAAAAAAGCGCCGCCGAGCACTACGGAAATCATGAAGGACGTGCTTACTCCGGCACCGGCGCCGATTTCGGCTGCCAGCGGCGCCAGAGCCACGACAGTGCCGACCGACGTTCCCACAGCAAGCGATATGAAACATGCAGCCACAAACATGCCCGGTACAAGCATTGATGCAGGCAGATAGCGCAAAGTCAAATCAACAGTGGCATCAACCGCGCCCATTTCTTTGGCAAGCGACGCAAAGGCACCCGCAAGGATAAATATCCATATCATGTAGATGATGTTGGAGTGACCGGCTGCACGAGAATAGATTTCAAGTCTTTCGACAATTGTTCCCTTCGAGATGACAATACCCCATGCCGATGCCACAAGAAGCGCCACTGAGAAAGGCATGACGTAGAAATCTCCGGCTATAAACGACACTACTACATATAATAAAAGGAAGATTATGACGGGCGACAGACCCGTGAGACCTCGCCGGAGGCTGATTGATTCTGACTGCATACGGAGTTAGTGCGAAAAAACTCCGCAAAATTACTACTTTTTTTGCGAATTCTGAGACATAGCAGGACTTACTGCATCAGCATCACTTTCATCCGTGAGGTCGGCCGGCATTTTACGCGACATAAAGGCAAATACGCACACAAGTAGTGCAAGCACTAAAATGACTATTGCCGAGGCATGAAGCACACCGTTCAGGCCCGTAAGCGGAGGTACTATCGCGCCGAAAATATATCCTGTAATGCCCAGAATGGCCGAGGCCACTCCGGCATCGGTCCTTCCCTCATTCATGGCCAGAGTGTTACTCATGGAAAAAATCATGCCGAGACCGAACAACATCGGCACAAGACACCCTTCATAGAGCAGAAAACTCCTATTGAAGCAGAACAATACTATTCCGAGAGCGGTCACTGAAACCATGAGTATCATCGCACCGACGAATCCCGCTGTTTTCAGATATTTGAACTTCAGCGCAAGCATCGAACCGAGCGCCACAAAAAGGGCGTTGGCGCCGATAATCAGGCCGAAATGAACCTCGGAATAATCAAAATGACGCTGGATGATGAAGGTAGCAGATGATATATAGGCAAATAGAATACCGAGAGCCGTGCCTTTGAGCAATGTGTGCGTCATAAAACGGCGATTGCGCAGCATAGTTCCGTAGTTTCTGAACGCGCTCGACAGCGGAGCATGATTCCGGCGCGCATAAGGCAAGGTCTCTTTCATCTTCGGTGCGAACGCGAATACCGCCACAGCAATTACCGTGAGAACCACAAACACGGCCCTCCAACCCCAGGCATGTGCCACAAAGCCGCCGAGAACGGGTGCGGTAGCGGGCGCTATACCATTGATAGCACCTATCAGCGCCATTGTCTTTGCAAGCATACGACCTCCATACAAATCCGTGGGAATGGTCCGAGCAAGAAAATAACCGCCTGAGGCTCCGAGGCCTTGAAAGAAACGGCACACAAGGAAAAACCATACATCTGGTGAAAATATACTTACGACCCCAGCCACCATGAACACCACCAGCGACCACATAAGCGTGGGTTTACGGCCGTATTTGTCGCTCACCGGACCAAGGACGAACTGACCCAAAGCAAGCCCGGCCATACCCATGGTGAGACCAAGCTGAATTGTTGATACGGAGCACTTAAAGGCATCGCGCATTTCAGGCATCGCGGGCACGAACATATCGTTGACAAACGAACCGAAAGCGCTGAGAGCAGCCATATAAAGCACAAAGAAAGTGAAATTTACGGCAACCGACGTGGTTCCGGCCGAGGACTTTGAAGTATCTGTTTCCTGCTTTTTCATATTATCGGAACATACCGAATTGCCATAGAGTTCATGTTAAAACAGAGATTTTAAATATTAAACAATGTTAAAACAGAATTTTTATAGTACTTTGTATTGCATAGTACTATGAAAGTATATACCTTTGCATCGTAAAACAGACAGAACCCCTCTATAATCTACAATCTAAAACAAAACCAATGGCAACGAACATCGACAATCTGAAATCGCAAATGCGCAAGGGGATGCTGGAGTTTTGCGTGCTGCTGCTTCTCCAACACAGCGATGCCTATGCGTCCGAAATAATATCAAGCATGAAAGACGCACATCTGATAGTAATGGAAGGCACGCTTTATCCCCTGCTCACCCGACTGAAAAACGATGGCCTGCTTGCATACCGATGGCAGGAATCTCCTTCGGGGCCGCCACGCAAATATTACAGCATCACGCCCATGGGACAGATGTATCTCGACCAGCTCGAGGAATCCTGGCGCGAAATCACACTCACTGTCAATCATCTTCAAAATCTACAATCTTAATATTCCGGTTCATGAAACGTACATTTCCCACTAATATCGACGGCAGGGTATTCTATATCGATGACGATGCCTATAAAGTGCTTAACCAATATCTGTCTGAGCTGCGGAACGCCTTCAAAGGCGAAGAAGGCGAAGAAATCGTGGTGGACATCGAAAGCCGCATCCGCGACCTTTTCTCCGACCAGTCCACCGGCGCCACTCCTATAATCACAATTACCGATGTGGAACGCGTCATAGCCATAATCGGCCGGGCCTCCGACCTTTCCGGGAACGACACCGCCGAAGGCCCATCCTCGAAGACAACAGAAACCGCCCCTGATGCCGGAGAGCCTAAAAGCACCACTCCTCCCCCGCCTCCGATTCCTGTCCGCAAAAAGCTTTACCGCAGCATGCGCAACAAAGTGCTCGGGGGCGTATTCGGTGGTCTTGCAGCCTATCTCGGCTGGAATGCCAACGTGATGCGTATACTTTTCATAGTATTGCTGGTAGCCCTGCTATCGCACCATTTCGGCATTCTGATTCTGGCCTACCTCATCGCATGGATGATTATACCGGAAGCACGTACGCCACGCCAGATTCTCGAAATGAACGGCGAGGCCATAAATGTGGGAAATCTCGGCCGGACGGTAATCAACGAATCGGGCGTAGTGCCGCCTCCTGTCAATCAAAGTTCCGACAATAATTTTCTTGCCACATTCTTCTCATTCATCGGCAAAGGCATCGTGGGGCTCATAGGCCTCGGCGCAGGAGCAATATTCATAGCATCGGTAATTTATTTTCTCGCATCTCTGGTAGGCGTAAGCTCGCTCTACATATTCCATAACGACATCTATAATACCGTAGATTTTGGAGGATTCGCGGATATGGGCATGAGCGTGCTGCTTATCACAATGATAGGGTCTCTTGCATCGTCGATAATATTCGGCTTCACCACCTGGGCATGTCTCAGCTCGCTTCTCGTACTGCCCCCCATGCGGCGCTCACTCGTAGTGACACTGCTTATTATCCTGCTGGTTCTTATAGCCGCAATAACGGCAATGTCGGTCGTGTTGATATGATTATCGCCTTTATCTGCACGCTTCTCCTCTTCCTCCTATTGATTTGAACATCTCAGCTGCCAGAAGGCAACAGCCGAGGCAGCCGCAACATTCAGCGAATCAACACCGTGCGCCATGGGTATACGACATACATAATCGGCGCCGGTGATTTGCGAATCCGCAAGCCCATCGCCCTCGGTGCCGAGAACTATAGCCAGACGTGGCTCGGCGCAGAGGGAAGGATTGTCGATTGACACAGAGTCGTCGCGCAGAGCCATAGCGACAGTCTTGAAACCCAGCCTACGCAACTGCGCGTATCCGCCTTCAAGCCACGTCCACGGCACAAGAAAAACCGAACCCATCGATACACGCACTGCACGGCGGTTGAGAGGGTCACAGGAAGTAGGAGTAAGGAGCACCGCATCAATACCCAAAGCTGCCGCAGAACGAAAAATCGCCCCGATATTGGTTGTATCGACCACTCCGTCAATCACAGCCACACGACGTGCGTCGCGCACCACTTCGTCGACCGGCGCCGCCACGGGACGGCGCATGGCGCAAAGCACTCCACGGGTAAGAGTATAGCCCGTGAGTGAGGCAAGCAGCTCTCTCTGACCGGTATATACGGGAACGCCGGGGCAACGCGCTATGATATCGGCCGCATCGCCCCCGATATGTCGCTCCTCGCACAAGAGTGCAAGCGGCTCAAGACCGGCATCGAGCGCCACACGAATAACTTTAGGACTTTCAGCTATAAAAATTCCCTTGTCGGGGTCGAGCCTGTTGCGCAGCTGTGCCTCAGTGAGGGTGGCGAAGACAGCCACTTCCTGATTGTCGAGTGTATCGATATACTTAATCATACCGCAAAATTACGGAAATTTGCTTACTTTTGCCATATGATTAATCCGCTTGAGAAAATACAGAAGGCCTTTCGCCATTACCGCGCCATAAAAAGCATGCCTATGCGGCTTGAGTTTGTCGTCACTGACTACTGCAACCTGAACTGCCGCGGGTGCACCCACTACTCTCCGCTTGCCGCGAAGGAATTCGCTCCGCTTGAAGAACTTGAGCAGTCGATGAAGCGGCTTGCCGGCATCTGCGGCGACAAAGTAAAAAAAGTATATCTGATTGGCGGAGAAACGCTTCTTTATCCCCGGCTGACCGAGGCCATGGAGGCTTTGAGAAAGCATTTCGGCACACAGCGGCTTTTTATTTTCACCAACGGCATCGCCCTGCCGAAAATGAGCGATGAATTCTATGCCACGGCAAAACGCCTCGGATTCATAATGGCAGTGACCCGTTATCCTATAAAATTCGACTATGACAAAGTGATAGCGGATGTCCGCGCACGCGGCATCGAAGTCGAAGTATACGGCGACCGCTCAATGACCGACAGTTTCTTCCGCTTCGCACTCGACCCAAAAGGAAAGCAGAACGGCCTTATATCACACTTCAAATGCTTCAACCGCGGCTGCATGTCGATTGTAGGCGACCGGCTCTATCCCTGCTCCATAAGCGCCTGCGTCGGCCATCTCAATAAAGCGTGCGGAACCGCCTTCAAGCATCTCGACGGCGATTATCTGCATATCCCCTCAATTACATCTTACTCGCAGATACAACGCCTGCGTGACAGGCCGGTGCCTTTCTGCCGATATTGCATATATCCTGTGGACGAGGTCAGATATGGCCCATCAAAAAGACTCAAGGAAGAATGGGTGGAGGAATAAGAATGAAAAAAAGCCACATCACGAGATGCGGCTTTTTCTATGGTAAGTAATTCAGATTACTTGCTGAGTTTCTCTTTAAGAGCAGCGAGAGCCTCGAGGTCACCGAGGGTTGTGCGCTCGAGAGGAGTTGTAGCTGCGGGAGCTTCAACTTCTTTCTTGGGAGCAGCCTGACGCTTAGCCTTGCGCTCTGCCTGCTTCTCGTTGCGGGTTTCGTCCTCGAAGATGCGGCTGTGCGAGAGGATGATGCGCTTGCTGTCCTTGTTGAATTCAATCACCTTGAAGTTGAGCTTCTCTTCAACCTTGGCGGTTGTTCCGTCTTCCTTAACGAGGTGCTTGGGAGTGGCGAAGCCTTCAACACCGTAGGGAAGAGCGACAACGGCACCCTTGTCGAGCATTTCGATGATTGTGCCTTCGTGAACGGAGCCAACTGTGAATACAGTCTCGAATACATCCCAGGGATTCTCTTCGAGCTGCTTGTGGCCGAGGCTGAGACGACGGTTGTCCTTGTCAATCTGAAGAACTTCCACTTCAATTTCAGCACCAATCTGGGTGAATTCGCTGGGGTGTTTGATTTTCTTGGTCCAGCTGAGGTCGCTGATGTGGATGAGACCGTCGACGCCTTCTTCAATTTCAACGAATACGCCGAAGTTGGTGAAGTTGCGCACTTTGGCTGTGTGGCGGCTGCCGATGGGATAGCGAACTTCGATATCTTCCCAGGGGTCTTTCTTGAGCTGCTTGATGCCGAGGCTCATCTTACGCTCGTTGCGGTCGAGAGTGAGGATGACAGCTTCGACTTCGTCGCCGATTTTGAGGAATTCCTGAGCGCTGCGGAGGTGCTGGCTCCAGGACATTTCGCTTACGTGGATAAGACCCTCTACGCCGGGAGCGACTTCGAGGAATGCGCCGTAGTCGGCCATGACAACAACTTTGCCTTTAACCTTGTCACCAACTTTGAGGTTGGCGTCGAGGGCATCCCAGGGATGGGGCAGGAGCTGCTTGAGACCGAGGGCGATGCGTTTTTTCTCGTTGTCGAAGTCGAGAATAACGACATTGAGTTTCTGGTCGAGCTGAACGACTTCGCTGGGATGATTTACGCGGCCCCAGCTGAGGTCTGTGATGTGGATAAGGCCGTCGACACCGCCGAGGTCGATGAACACGCCGTAAGAAGTGATGTTCTTGACAGTGCCTTCGAGTACCTGGCCTTTTTCGAGCTTGCTGATAATCTCGCGCTTCTGCTGCTCGAGCTCAGCCTCGATGAGAGCTTTGTGAGATACGACCACGTTGCGGAATTCTTCGTTGATTTTAACGACCTTGAATTCCATGGTCTTGCCTACGAATACATCGTAGTCGCGGATAGGCTTCACATCAATCTGCGAGCCGGGGAGGAATGCCTCGATACCGAACACGTCGACAATCATGCCGCCTTTTGTACGGCATTTGATGTAGCCTTTGATGATTTCGTCGTTGTTGAGAGCAGCGTTGACGCGGTCCCAGCTGCGGGCAGCACGGGCTTTCTTGTGAGAAAGGATGAGCTGACCCTTGCGGTCTTCCTGGTTTTCGATGAACACCTCTACTTTGTCGCCGACTTTGATATCGGGATTGTAGCGGAATTCGCTCATAGGAATGATACCGTCTGATTTGTAGTCGATGTTAACCACAGCCTCACGCTTGTTGAGAGCGATGATGGTACCTTCGATTACTTCTTTGTCTTTTACCGAGTTAAGCGATTCCTCGTAAGCTGAGGTAAGCTCCTCGCGCGATTTCTCGCCTGCAGTCTCGCCATGCTCATAAGCAGCCCAGTCGAAATCTGCAATCGGTGAATTGGTTGTTTCTGCCATTTAAATGAGGTTAATAAATAAGTTGATTAAAAATGCTTCAGGCGCGCATGCGCTTTATTGCGCCGCAAAAGTACGAATTTATTTGCACTTACGCAAATATTTTTCACAATATTAAAATTTGTCCAGACGGTTTTCCGCCGTCACCGAATTTTTTAGTAATTTTGTACTGCAAACCTTGATATTAAGAAGGCTCATATTTATGGATGTTATTGAATTATTCGCCGGCGTTGGCGGCTTCAGAATCGGCCTGGACAGGGTCGGCAATAATTTTTTTAAAACCATCTGGAGCAATCAGTATGAACCTACGACAAAAAAGCAACACGCATCGGAGACATACACGACACGCTTCGGCGCGGCAGGCCATGTCAACGCCGATATAGCTACCGTACCGACAGACAGCATACCCGACCACGATGTACTTTGCGGAGGATTTCCGTGTCAGGATTATTCCGTAGCGAGAGTTCTAAGTCAGGCACATGGACTTGAGGGAAAGAAAGGCGTACTCTGGTGGGAGATTGAGCGTATTTTGCGTGAAAAGGGTGCCAATGCGCCCTCCGTTTTGCTGCTTGAAAATGTCGACAGGCTCATTATTTCGCCGGCAAAACAACGTGGCAGAGATTTTGCCGTCATTTTACAGTCATTGGCTGATTTAGGATATTACGTCGAATGGCGTATAATAAATGCCGCAGACTACGGCATGCCCCAGCGGCGCAGAAGAATTTACCTACTCGGCTACAAAAAAGATTCACTCATAGCCGGCCAAATTTCAGATGCCGCAGACTGGCTCTTCTCGGACGGAATTTTCGCCAAAGCATTCCCGGTGTGCAATCCCGATTCCAACGGACTGTTCGATAGTTTGATTACTTCTTTCGAATTAAAGAAACCCAATGAAGATTTGGCAGACATAAGCGCAAACTTCAATATCGACAACAAACAACGTCCTTTCAGCAACGCCGGCGTAATGCTCGACGGCAAAGTATGGTCGACAGCTGTAGAGCCAAAATATAATGGTACCTGCACCACTTTGGGAGATATACTTGTGACCGGCAAAGACAGAAATCTTATAACAGAAGACTATTATCTGTCGGAAGAATCGTTTCCGAAATGGAAGTATCTCAAGGGAGCCAAACATGAAATTCGCAAATCCAAGGACGGCTTTGAGTTTTCATACAATGAGGGAGGGATGGCTTTTCCTGACCCTCTTGACAAACCTTCGCGAACAATTATCACCAGCGAAGGCGGTTCCGCTCCGTCTCGTTTCAAACATGTCATAAAGGACCCGGTCAACGGCAGGCTGCGCCGACTGATTCCCGTTGAACTCGAACGACTCAACATGTTCCCCGACAACCATACCATCGGACAAAACGACTCCAAGCGCGCATTTTTCATGGGAAATGCGCTGGTCTGTGGAATTGTAACCCGTATCGGGCAGGAACTTTACAAGCGCCTGAGCGAGTAAACTTTTGCTTACTCGATTCCCAGCATCGGATAAGCGTCTTTAGCCGCAGCTATGGTAATAGGAGATACTCCTACCGGCGGACGAGAGAACTGTGAGCACAATTTGGAAAGGCTTCCCCTACCCAGCAGCACGGCTATAAGATGCGCATAAGTGAGCATATTGTTTTCGCGTCCTGTCCCGGCATGGACATCGTAGCCGAGCGTAGAGTATTTCACATCCTCATTCCATGCTATCATTTCGAGATAATGCAGATAAGCTTCCACGCTGATACCCTCATAAACCGGTATCACTTTATTTAGGTAATCAATCGCCTCCTGCGGCGGACAATACTGTAAGTCCGCATTATGGTCTAAGAGAAAAGCGTTGCGGAACATAAGACATCCGAGCACTTCAAGAGCTGCCGTATCAATCCGACTGACATATTGAAAGAAAGTGAAGACATGGTCAAAACTGCCGTCAAATTCTTTTTCAACACCGTCCGCCCAGACAGTCGGATGCATATCATTGGGATTATTGCCTTTATGACCGTCTCTCCATGTGATTGTGTTACTGTAAAATTCCTTTCCGAACTTACCCACACCGACTTTATACCGACCGTCAGCTGACATCCATTCAACATGATTGTCGAATGTTCTCCAGACTGTTTGTCCGGGAAGAGCGAGCGCTTTCTGAATCAAAGCATTCTTCCGTGCTCTTACCGCAGCCCTGAAATTACCGTTGCGGCTGATTTTAATGTCTATTTTAAGTGCGTCCATTATTCAAACAAATCTTTAATATTCAGTTGCAGAGCATCTGCCAGTTTCTTTATGTTGCTCAGAGTAATGTTTCTTTCCGCCCTTTCAATCATACCGATATAAGTGCGGTGCATACCGGCCCGGAATGCAAGTTCTTCCTGCGACATTCCGAGTTTTTTTCTTTCCTGCTGGATTCGTAATCCGAATTCTCTCAATATTTGTATGTCTGCTTTCATGACTAATTATAGTATGCAAAATTATATCCGAATGCCGCATTCTGCAACATACTATAATTAGCAGGATTCCGTCAATTTCCTGCGTCTTTCACATTCATTTGCGCGCATGATAAAAAATTATTAACTTTGCACGGTGAAGCTCGTCATCACAGAGCTGCCCACTGCAATACTTAACAATCACACCAAGCAATGCAAGCGAGCAAAAAAGCCGTTCTGACGCTCCAGGACGGCACAACCTTTAAAGGTTACAGCTTCGGCTACGAAGGACCGGCAGCCGGCGAGGTGGTGTTCAACACCGCCATGACCGGATATCCCGAAAGCCTTACCGACCCTTCCTATGAAGGCCAGATATTAGTTACCACATTTCCTCAGTTAGGCAATTACGGCGTTCCGCCATCCGGCGGCGAAGACACGCTTCAGGACCACTACGAAGGGTCGCGCATACACTGCCGTGCCATTATAGCGCAGGACTACGCCTTCCACCACAGTCACTGGCTGGCCGACCGCTCGCTCGCACAATGGCTTAAGGAAGAAAAAATTCCAGGCATATACGGCATCGACACCCGTGCCCTCACCAAGCATCTCCGCCAGCACGGCTCAATGCTCGGCAAAATAAGCATCGAAGGCTACCCTGAAGTTGATTTCTACGACCCCAACGCCGAAAACCTCATCGCCCTCACATCATGCAAGGAAGCTGTGGTATATAATGAATTCGGCGAAGCTCCCGCCCCTCTCACATTGCCGCTCGCGCCCGATGTAAAAGGCCGCAAGACAGTCGTACTGGTCGACTGCGGCATCAAGCATAATATTATAAGGTGTCTTGTCCGCCGAGGCGTACGCGTTGTACGCGTGCCCTGGGATTATGATTTCACCGGGCTTCCCTACGACGGACTTTTCATAAGCAACGGCCCCGGCAATCCAGATTTCGCCACAGTCACAGTAGAGAATATCCGCAAAGCCATGGAGCGCAAGACTCCTATCTGCGGCATCTGCATGGGCAATCAGCTGCTTGCCAAAGCCGCCACTGCAAAAACCTACAAACTCAAATACGGCCACCGCAGCCATAACCAGCCCGTGCGTCGCGCAGGTACCAACCAGTGCTTCGTCACATCGCAGAACCATGGCTTCGCGGTCGACACAAATACACTTCCGGAGGACTGGGAGGCCCTGTTCATAAACATGAACGACGGTACCAACGAAGGCATCCGTCACCGCTCGCTTCCTTTCTTCTCCGCACAGTTCCACCCCGAGGCCTCAAGCGGTCCGCGCGACACCGAGTTCCTCTTTGACGAATTTATAGCGCTACTCTGATTATGGAAAAGATAAACAAAGTGCTGCTTCTGGGCAGCGGCGCCCTTAAAATCGGCGAGGCCGGCGAATTTGACTACTCCGGCGCCCAGGCCCTCAAGGCTCTGCGCGAAGAAGGCGTACAGACCGTGCTCATCAACCCCAACATCGCCACGGTGCAGACATCCGACGGCATGGCCGACAAGATTTACTTCCTGCCAGTGACGCCATACTTCGTGGAGCGTGTAATTGAAAAGGAACGTCCCGACGGCATTCTGCTTGCTTTCGGCGGACAGACAGCCCTTAACTGCGGTGTCGAACTCGAAACTTCGGGCGTACTCGAACGTTACAGAGTGCGTGTGCTCGGCACTCCCGTCCGCGCCATCATGGACACCGAAGACCGAGAGCTATTCGTCGAGCGCCTCAACGAAATAGGCGTAAACACTATCAAGAGCGACGCCGTAGAAAGTGTCGAAGATGCCCTTCGCGTAGCCAACGAACTGGGATATCCTGTCATCGTCCGCGCCGCATATGCGCTCGGCGGTCTCGGCAGCGGTTTCTGCGACAATGACACAGAGCTTGCCGCCCTCGTAGAGAAAGCACTGTCATTCTCGCCTCAGGTTCTTGTAGAGAAATCTCTCAAAGGCTGGAAAGAAGTGGAGTATGAAGTGGTACGCGACCGCTTCGACAACTGCATCACCGTCTGCAACATGGAGAATTTCGACCCGCTTGGCATACACACCGGCGAGAGCATCGTTGTGGCTCCCTCGCAGACACTCTCCAACGACGACTACCACTTCCTGCGCAGCATCGCCATAAAAATCGTGCGCCACGTGGGCATAGTAGGCGAGTGCAACGTGCAGTACGCCTACGACCCGGCGTCGATGGATTACCGCGTGATTGAGGTCAACGCCCGTCTGAGCCGCTCGTCGGCCCTGGCATCGAAGGCAACCGGCTATCCCCTGGCATTCGTGGCCGCCAAACTCGCACTCGGGTACGGACTCTTCGACCTCCGCAACAGCGTGACACAGTGCACCTCGGCCTTCTTCGAGCCGGCTCTGGATTATGTGGTAGTGAAAATTCCGCGCTGGGACCTCGGCAAATTCCACGGCGTAGACCGCCATATCGGCTCGTCGATGAAATCCGTAGGCGAAGTCATGGCCATAGGCCGCACATTCGAGGAGGCTATTCAGAAAGGCCTCCGCATGATTGGCCAGGGCATGCACGGCTTCGTGGAGAACAAGGAACTCTCCATCGAAGACCTCGACCGCGCCCTGAGTGAACCGACCGACCGCCGCATTTTCGCTATCGCCAAAGCCATGACCCACGGCTACAGCGTAGACCGCATTCATGAGCTTACAAAAATCGACCGCTGGTTCCTCTACAAGCTCCGCAACATAATCGACACCTCGGCCGAACTCGAGAAATTCAACAGCCCCGACGATTTGCCCGAGCCTCTTTTCCGTCTCGCCAAGCAGCAGGGTTTCAGTGATTTCCAGATAGCCCGCTCGATATACAAAGAGGTGCTCAACAAAGACACGGACCTCTGCATGAGTGCTGTCCGCACACGCCGCAAAGAACTCGGCATTCTGCCCGTGGTGAAACAGATTGACACCCTCGCCGCCGAATATCCCGCAGCCACCAACTACCTCTATCTCACTTACAACGGCACCACAAACGACGTAGACTACAAAGGCGACCACCGCTCTGTAGTAGTGCTCGGCTCAGGCGCCTACCGCATCGGCTCGTCTGTGGAATTCGACTGGTGCTCGGTCAACGCCCTCCTCACCGCACGCAAGGAAGGATACCGCTCGGTGATGATAAACTATAATCCCGAGACAGTATCGACCGACTATGACATCTGCGACCGTCTCTACTTCGACGAACTCACATACGAACGTGTAATGGATATTCTCGAACTCGAGAACCCTCACGGAGTGATTCTCTCGGTAGGCGGCCAGATTCCCAACAACCTCGCCACACGCCTCGACGCGGCTCACGTGAACATTCTCGGAACATCAGCCACAAGCATCGACAGGGCCGAAGACCGCCACAAGTTCTCCGCAATGCTCGACACTCTCGGCATCGACCAGCCCCGCTGGCGCGAGCTCACCGACTTCGACGACATCGAGGAATTCGTGGCCGAAGTCGGCTTCCCCGTGCTCGTCCGTCCGAGCTACGTACTCTCCGGCGCCGCAATGAACGTCTGCGCCAACGACGACGAGCTGCACCGCTTCCTCAAACTCGCCGCGAACGTGTCGAAGAAGCATCCGGTTGTTGTAAGCCAGTTCATCCAGAACGCCAAGGAAATCGAAATGGATGCCGTTGCCGAAAACGGCGAAATCAAGGCATATGCCATATCGGAGCACATCGAGTTCGCCGGTGTTCACTCCGGCGATGCCACCATACAGTTCCCCCCGCAGAAACTCTACGTGGAGACAATGCGGCGCATCAAAAAAGTATCGGCAAAAATAGCACGTGAGCTCAATATATCCGGTCCGTTCAACATCCAGTTCCTGGCCAAGAACAACGATATCAAAGTAATCGAGTGCAACCTTCGTGCATCGCGAAGCTTCCCCTTCGTGTCGAAAGTACTTAAAATCAACTTCATCGACCTGGCAACACGCATCATGCTCGGCCAGCATGTCGAGAAGCCATCGAAGAGCGCGTTCGACCTCGACTATGTCGGTGTCAAGGCATCGCAGTTCTCGTTCTCACGTCTTGGAGGCGCCGACCCCGTGCTCGGTGTCGACATGGCCTCGACAGGCGAGGTAGGCTGTCTCGGCGACGACACCAACGAAGCCGTGCTCAAGGCACTTCTCGCCGTAGGCATGCGCATACCGCACCGCGCAGTGCTGCTGAGCACAGGCACAGCCAAGCAGAAAGCCGACATGCTCGATGCCGCACATCTGCTCCACAAGGCCGGCCTCACAATCTACGCCACCGGCGGCACATGCCAGTATCTCAACGAAAACGGCATTCCGGCCGTGCGCGTTTACTGGCCCTCGACACCCGACCAGCAGCCTCAGGCAATCGACCTTCTCCACAACAAGCAGGTCGACCTCGTGGTGAACATGCCCAAAAACTTCACAGGCACAGAACTCAGCAACGGCCAGAAAATACGCCGTGCGGCAGTCGACCTCAATATTCCCCTGCTTACCAATCCGCGCCTGGCCACCGCTTTCATCAGAGCCTTCACGGCGCTCCCTGTCGACGACATCGAAATCAAGAGCTGGGACGAATACTGACACTCAGCCCACAAGCTATCATCAACGCCTCCGCTGTGCCTTCAGACCCGGCGGAGGCGCTTTTTCATTCAAAAAACAACCTTACGAGAGCATTTTGACAAATGTTTAGCAAATAAATATTGCAAAATGTTTGCTATTTCAAAAATTGTTTGTACTTTTGCGCCAGCAATCACAAAAAGATTACAGTCTATTCCGGATTTGTTTTTATTTCCACGGTTTTCAATTTCAATTATTAAGTAAAAAAGATGAAAGCAGAAGAATTTATTGCCGACCTCCGGCGCCGCTTCCCCAATGAGCCAGAATACCTTCAGGCTGTTGAGGAAGTGGTAAATTCGATTGAGGATGAATACAACAAGTATCCTGCGTTTGAAAATCTGAACCTTATTGAGCGTCTCTGCATCCCCGACCGCATTTACACTTTCCGTGTGTCGTGGGTAGATGACAAAGGCCGTGTACGCACGAACATGGGCTACCGTGTTCAGCACAACAATGCCATCGGCCCGTACAAAGGCGGCATACGTTTTCATTCGTCGGTAAACCTCTCAATCCTCAAATTCCTCGCTTTCGAGCAGACTTTCAAGAATTCCCTCACCACCCTCGCCATGGGCGGCGCAAAAGGCGGCAGCGACTTCTCGCCACGAGGCAAGAGCGACATGGAAGTGATGCGCTTCTGCCAGGCTTTTGTCACCGAATTGTACCGTCATATCGGTGCCGATACTGACGTCCCTGCCGGTGATATCGGCGTAGGCGGACGCGAGGTGGCATATATGTTCGGCTGGTATAAGAAAATGACCCGTGAATTCACAGGCTCATTCACCGGCAAAGGTCTCAATTTCGGCGGCTCACTCGTCCGGCCCGAAGCAACCGGCTACGGTAATGTTTACTTCCTGCTCAACATGCTCGCCACACGCGGCATCGACATCGCCGGCAAACGCGTGGCAGTGTCAGGCTCGGGCAACGTAGCACTTTACACTGCCGACAAACTTATTTCCCTCGGTGCCAAAGTGGTGTCGCTCAGCGACAGCGACAGCACGGTAATCATCCCTGACGGCCTCACACGCGAGCAGTTTGACAAAGTATTCGAGCTCAAGACAGCTTTCCGCGGACGTATCAGCGAATTCGCAGCCGAAGAGGAACTTACATATCTTGCAGGTCAGCGTCCCTGGAAAAATGTACTATGCGATATAGCCATGCCATCGGCGACCCAGAATGAAATCGACGGTTCAGACGCAGAGGCCCTGCTCGCCGGAGGCTGTTTCGCTGTTAGCGAAGGCGCCAATATGCCTTCCACTCCCGAAGCTGTGGCAGCTTTTATCAAAGCACGTATTCTTTACGCGCCCGGCAAGGCAGCCAATGCCGGCGGTGTCTCAGTATCCGGTCTGGAAATGGCTCAGAACGCGCAGAAACTCTCCTGGACAGCCGAGGAAGTCGATGCAAAACTGCGCTCAATAATGAACGACATCCACACCCAGTGTGTGAAGTACGGGTCCGAAACCGACGGGTACGTGAACTATGTAAAAGGCGCCAACACAGCCGGCTTCCTCAAAGTGGCAAAGGCAATGCACGCCCAGGGAATAGTCTGACTCGCCAAACCCCGACAAAAAAACATTTAGTCATATATTACTGTACCAAAATCCGCAGAGCGCTCCGCATAGGGCGATTTGCGGATTTTATTTTATCTGGGCGCTTTTGCAGGCACAAAAAAGTTTGTAATTTTGCGCAGCAATGAAGAAACCGAAAACACTTTACGTAAGCGACCTCGACGGCACACTCCTCAGTACTGACTCGCGCATATCGCCACGCTCAAGCGAAATCATATCAGGCCTCAGCGCCCAGGGCGCACTCATCACCGTGGCAACCGCACGCACGCCGGCGTCGGTAGTACCACTGCTTACCGGTACCCGTACATCCGTTCCGGCAATAGTCATGACAGGCTGCGCGCTCTGGAACCGCACTACCGCATCTTTTGAAAGCTACCACTTCATACCCGAAACCGATATAGCAGCCACAATCGACAGTTGCCGAAACCTTGACGTGCATCCTTTTACATACGCCATGGCTCCCGACGGCTCTACTCTCGACGTCTACCATGGAGCACAGTCTCTCAACACGCAGGAAGAAAAGTTCTATCTTGAGCGCCGGCATCTCGCACTCAAGCGTTTCCACCTCGGCGTTACGGCGTCCGACAAGGCCCTTCACCGTACCATGCTCTGCTTCGCCATGGGCCTTAAAGACAGCATATGCCGAGCGGCCGATGCCGTGAAGGCGTGCACCTCGTGCTCGCTGTGCTGCTATCCCGACATATTCAACAACGACATATACAACCTCGAAATCTACCCTCCGGGCGTCAACAAGGCTTCAGCTATTCTCGCCCTTAAAAAGAGCCTCGGCGCCGGACGGCTTGTGGTTTTCGGCGACAATCTCAATGACTTGCCCATGCTCGCAGTGGCAGATGTTGCCGTTGCGGTAGGAAATGCATTTCCTCAAGTGAAAGAAGCCGCCGATATTGTCATTGAACCTAATTACACCGATGCTGTAGCTCGTTTCATCGAGAAAGATTTCATCGGATAAACCATTTTTTCAAGCTCATCACTTTTACACGAACAAACCATACTGCCGTAGCGTTTATCCTTTACTGAAACGAATAAACAGCTACAATTATGAACTCGCAAAAAAGCATCAAGGGCACCGAGACTGAAAAAAATCTCGTAATCGCCTACCTCGCCGAATCATCGGCATATACCCGCTATACATATTACGCCGGTCAGGCCGAAAAAGAACAATATTTCCCCATTCAGAAAGTATTTGAAGACACAGCCGCAAACGAATTACGGCATTCAAAAGTCTTTTTCAAATTCCTTGAAGGTGGGAATCTTCCTGTCTCACTGGGTGTTGATGCAGGCGTAATCGGCACCACGGCCGACAATCTCGCATGTGCCGCACACGAAGAAGAAGTCGAAGGTGTCGAACTCTACACCAAGTCCGCCGAGGTCGCCGACAAAGAAGGCTTCCCCGAAATAGCATCGCATTTCCGCGCAATCGCCGAAATCGAAGCCCGTCACCACCGCCGTTTCCTCCATTACCTTGAGCAGGTAAAGAACGGCACTGTATGGAAACGTGACAAGCCTATCACATGGCAATGCCTTGTGTGCGGTTATGAATACGTGGGCACCACTCCTCCTCAGGTCTGTCCTGCATGCGACCACCCATATCAGCACTACATGGGCATGGACTACTGCGACTGCGAAATCGAAAGCAGCTGCGGATGTGGCAAATAACAATCTATAAAAACTATATATACCGTCTGCCGGAGCGCGCCCCTGCGTCCCGGCAGATTTTTTATACCATTCACCGAAATTTATTCTCAAAACGGCTTCAAAAAAATAGGTTTTCAATAAAAAATTTGGCAGAACGGCAAAAAAGCCTTACCTTTGCACCAACATTAGGAAAGATGGCAGAGTGGTCGATTGCATCGGTCTTGAAAACCGACGAGGGTCACACCTCCGGGGGTTCGAATCCCTCTCTTTCCGCAAAAAGAGCAGCCGCAAGGTTGCTCTTTTGCGTTTGAAAGAGAGGTGATGAGAACCCTCGGGTTCGTTACCGCATAGCGCTTTCAGAGCGAAGCGAAAAAAGTAACCGCCATGCGCTTTCGTAGCGAAGCGGAAAAGAATCCCTCTTTTTCCTTGATACCCTGCTGATTATTCGTACCTTTGCGAGATTGGCTTGTACCACTGAATATATAGACTTTATCTGTGAAGTTCTTGCTCCACTCGGAGAAGTTCGTTTTCGCAAAATGATGGGCGACTATGTTATTTACGTAAACGATAAATGCGTAATCACTGCTTGTGATAATAATGCTTTTATTAAAAAAATAGATTGCATCGCACCCCTTATGGCTGATGCTGAGACAGGATGCCCTTACGAGGGCGCAAAAGAAAGTTATATACTTGACTTTTCAGACCAACACAAAGCGAGAAAAATAATTTCAATTCTTTGGGAAGCTTTACCTTTACCGAAGAAAAGAAGGGCTAACGTCTTTTAGAGAGTGTTTGATTTTAAACCAAATTAAACACTCTCTAAGTGTTGTCGTGCCCACGGCTCGCAGGGATGGGCAAATCTATTTCGGGAGAGCAGTATCGGCCGCGGATATAGTAGACCGGCACGATTCGTCGCATCACGGCCAAGTCATTAAGGGCTTGCACTACCTTTTCGTCGACTGCTGCATCGCCACTGCCGCGCACCACTTCCGCAGTACATTCCGTGGGCTTACCGTCGGCATCAAAGTCCTGATATCCAATGCGCAGTATCATTCGCTTGGGAACGAAGCCGAAGTCAAGAGAGTCGATTACCCTTCGTGCCTCGCCTTCGGCGACGGGGTTAATCACGCGGTTATGATACACTATTCTATCCTTCACCACACCGCTTTCAACAACGACATATTCTTCATTTTCCCAATCCGACTTCCAATCCATGTGCACGTAACGCACGAAATCGCCCGAAACTACACGAAGCGTATCGCTTACCCAGTCGGCAAAATATCCCGAAGCCGTGCGACGCGAGGCATAGATATCATCGATTGCAATCGGAACAAATCTGTTGTCCTCCCTGTTTCCGACCATGACGCTGTCAAGAAAGAGTGAGTCGCGCTCAATCTTCCAATGTCCTATATATCCACGCCATAAAGCCGTGCTGGTCAGTCTGTTGGGGATGCATCCCTTAAGGGTGGAGAAAGAAACGCTGTCTAGTTCAAGCAAATAGGTCGCCATCCCCTTGCCGACCCCATAATCGACAATCTTCTCCGTAATCTGTCCCGTGGCAAAAGCCGCCATGACCATAGCCCCACCAAGCACCACTGAAAATAATCGTTTCATATCAAATTCATTAAATTAAATTTTAGCAGCAGAGAACCAGCGAGTGAAGGCTATTCGCTTAATCAGGATAACCTTCACAAGGTCGGCATTTGAAGTAGCGAAATTAGATTTCATAAGCTCGTATAATGATTCATCGCAAATTTACGCAAAAATCTCAGGATTTTTATCTAAATTTGTGAAACAAAACCACAAGTTATGGACTTTTCTTTTCAGTCCATTGCCTGTTGGATTATGAAGTATCACACTTTATTCCGTGCCGAGGATAATGTCGTAAATTACCCAACAGATAAAGACAGATACAAAAATTACTACAAAGAAGCGCAAAGGCTTAGACTTTATAATCTTGAACTTGTCACATATCCACTGAAGAAATGCTGATACTATCGCGATTGTCAGATAGACATACCAATGAGCAATCATGATGATTCGTATTTTTAGTTTTACTCATTGGACGCGAAATTAAGCCAATAATTACATATAACTCCAATATAATTAACCGGCCTTAGCGAGCACTAAAGCCTCATCAACTGTTATTATCGGTTGTCCAAAGAACAAGGATGGCATAGCGGGGTTGGAAAAATCTTCTGTTCACAGACAACCGATGCCGGACAAAAAAAATTTGTAGATTACATCGGAAACACTTACTTTTGCTTCAAAAAGATAAGGAAATTATGAATAAGGCACTTCGTTTTATTTTCGCATTATTGATATTGGCTTCCGCTTCGGTGGCATGGGCGCAGAATGAGGAAGCGACACACCGAAGAGTGTCAGCTACCGGCACACTGGCATCTTCCGACGTTTATTCTATCGAAGGAGCGTTTCATTACATGTTCTTCCCGTATCTGGGTGTAGGCGGAGCTTTCGGCTACTGGGCCAACTATTTTGATGACGGGTGGGCTTCGGGCAGAGGCTGGCACATAGATGACGATGACAATAAACCATCAAATCTCTACCTGCGGCCTTCGCTCATTCTTAAAACACCTTCCGTACGCATCAAGGCCACTCACTGGTCGCTTTACGCCGAACCGAGCGTAATGCTCAACATACCATATCAACGCGTATGCATCGAGAAGACAGACCATTGGCATGCAGTGGATTATGACTATATCAGCACGGGTAAAGGACAATGGTTCGCAGCCGAATTACGGGTAGGTCTAAGCGCTCAAATCGGCCCCTGCGGCATTACGGCAGGCTATCTCATGTCGAATTTCGACATATACAGCCAGTACCGGCATCTGAAATATCACGGGGAATCGTTCGAGAAATTTTACCCCAGGAAGTCGTTTATGCAGGGAGCATTCCTCTCCTTGTCGTACGACTTCTGACATCAGGGACGCTGGTACCGGTTACGGCTCTAAAACCGCATTATTTGTTCACGCTGTATCTCAGCCAGACGGTATTGCCCATGCGCTCCACATCGTTGAGAGTGAGGAGGACAGGGGGATAGTCGGTCTGACGGATACCGTCGAAAACGGCAGTCATTCCGGCACGTCCGTCGATACCTCCGCCTATCATCACGCTTACTTCATCGAGCAGGCCGGCCTGAAGGAATGCTCCGTTGATGTGACCTCCGCCTACGACTCCGAGACGCTTCACGCCGAACTTGTCGGCGAGCAGTTCGGCGGCACGCGGCAAATCAATGCCTTTCTTGCCGCAGGCTATCCACGAAATGCCGTTGGCTGTAAGATAGTCGTGATACTCACGCGGACACTGTTCATCGGTAATCACAAGCAGATTATCGGCTGATGCCCCCTCGGGCCAGCGAAGCGAGCCATGAGTATCAACGGCCACATCGTAGTGGTCGGCCGGATGTGCGATATGATACGCTTCTTTGCCTATAGGCGTTTTATCGGCAGCCACAAAAGGCTCGGGCAAAGCATAATGCATCTGACGGCTGACACGGCCTTCGAGGACGGCATCGAACTCCAGCCTGTCGAGAGCATCATAGTAGGCATTCGTATTGTCGATTTTCTCGGTCATCGCGCAGTCGATTCGTCCGTCGACCGACGACATCATATGGCAGATTATATACGGTCTTTTCATATTGTTATTCTTAATTTATACTGAGGCAAAATTAGCAAAACCCTTCGTAAAAGTTTTACCATTATTGCATATACAATTACCCGAATTCCGAAGTGAGCAAGATTCAACATCGAAGTGCCGAAAATATTCAACACTTTTCAGGCCAAAAAGGAAGATAATCACATTTAATTGCTACCTTTGTAGAATGATGAATATTGTTTCGTCTCACGACATACGATAAACCGAACTACCTATACAGACTATGAAAAAACTTTTTGTCTCCGGAAGCTTAGCAGTAATTGCCGCCGCTTTAATGTTTCCTTCAACGGCATCGGGCGCCGAGCCGCAGAAACACAACGAAGCCGGCACACGCACCGAAGCTCTCGACAACGGCGCATGGCTCCATTCACAATGGATTTCAGTTGCTGACGCACCGGTAATACGCGGAAGTATCGAAGGTGACAACATTCTTTCCGCCGACGGAGCCGCATGGTTCGTGACTGAATTCAAGAACGACAAAAAAGTGACTTCCGCACGGTGGATGACAACCGGTCTGGGCGTATATAATCTCTATGTCAACGGTAAATCAATCGGAGCCGAAGTGCTCAAGCCCGGCTTCACACACTATGCGAAAACAAAACTCTCTTATACCTACGATGTCACCGATGCATTCAACACTAAAGCAGGCGACACCAACACCCTCTCCGTTCAGGTGACACCGGGCTGGTGGGGCGACAAAATAATCACCCCCGAACGCCACAACGGCATGATTGGCAAAAAAGTGGCTTTCCGCGGTGTGCTTGAACTCACCTATGACGACGGCTCGAAGAAATATATCGGCTCCAATACGTCCGACTGGGCCGCCTGCATCGGAGGTCCGGTAAAACATGCCGCTATCTTCGACGGCGAGGAGTATGACGCGCGCGTCGAGCCCGTACACAGCATCACCGCATCGATGTCGAAACCCGAGGTGAATTCCGAATTTCCCGGCAACATATATCCGAGCAACGGAGCCGAAATATACCTCCGCGAAGACCTCGCCCTCAAGCCCGTCGAAGCATACACATGGAAAGGTGTCACCGGAGCCGATGAGAACAACCACGGCAAGGTTGTCAAGATGAAAGAATTCAAGCCTGGCAAAACTATGGAACTCAATCCCGGCGAAACTTTAGTTGTCGACTTCGGACAGAACTGCGCCGGCGTGCCTCAGTTTGAGTTCTCGGGTGCCGAGGGCACTGTGCTCACTTGTCTGCCGGCCGAACTCCTCAATGACGGCAACGGCGCAAACAGCCGCGGCATGGACGGTCCGGAAGGAAGCGTTCACAGGCTCAATCTGCGTGCCGCCGACAATTGCTTTAAAATGCAGTACACCTTCGGCGACAACGACGGCTGGGTGAGCTACCGCCCCGAATGCACATTCTACGGCTACCGCTACATTTCGGTAACTGCAGACAAGCCCGTGCGTATCAAAAGCGTAAGTTCCGTGCCCGTATCGTCGATTGCCGCCGGTCTCGAGACCGGCTCGCTCGTCACCGGCAACGAGCTTATCAATCAGCTGATTTCAAATACAGTCTGGGGGCAGCGTTCCAATTATCTCTCCGTGCCTACCGACTGTCCGCAGCGCAACGAGCGCCTCGGCTGGACAGCCGACACCCAGGTATTCACCGAAACCGGCACTTACTTCGCCGATACACGCGACTTCTTCCATAAATGGATGCGCGATATGCGCGACTCCCAGGGCCGAGAGGGCGGTTTCCCCGGCGTTGCACCGGCCGCGCAATACGGAGGCGAACTATGCCGCCTCGGCTGGTCGGACGCAGGCGTGATTGTTCCTTGGGTCGTATGGAAGCAGTTCGCCGACACCGCCATTGTAAACGAAAACTGGGATGCAATGGAGCGCTACATGCACCATATCAACAACACGAAATACCGTCACGAAGACCTTCTGAGCGAGAACGGCAACTTCCAGTGGGCCGACTGGCTCAGCTACGAGGCTCTTGAAAGCGCCACCGGCAAGCGTCTCTATCAGGACGAAAAAGGAAACTGGCACACACGCCCCGAGGCTTATGTCTATTGGGATTATCTCAGCGGCAACTACTGGCTCATGGATGCCGAGATGATGGCCGACATGGCCCGTGCCACCGGCCGCGATGCCGCTGTCTTTGAGGAAATGGCCGCCAATGCCCGCAAATATCTTCAGGAAACCTTCCTCAACGCCGACGGTTCGTTCAAGACCGAAGTCCTCAACACCATGCAGACCCCGGCGCTCTTCGCCCTCCGCGGCAAACTCGTCGAAGGTCAGGCTAAGGAGAATACTATCAAACGTCTGCGCGAAAACTTCGCACAGCACGACAACTGCCTCCAGACAGGTTTCCTCGGCACCTCAATCCTGATGCCGACACTCACCGCCAACGGCATGACCGATATCGCCTACAAGCTCCTCTTCCAGCGCAAGAACCCGAGCTGGCTCTACTCCGTCGACAACGGCGCAACAACCATCTGGGAGCGGTGGAACAGCTACACCAAAGACAACGGCATGGGCCCGCGCGACATGAACAGCTTCAACCACTATGCCTATGGCTGCGTCTGTGAATGGCTCTGGAAAACAATGGCCGGAATCAGCGCCGACACCTCAGAGCCCGGTTTCCGCCGCATTATCATGAAACCGATACCCGACCGCCGTCTCGGCTTCGTAAACGCAGAGTACGCCTCCGCTGCCGGCAAAATCAAAAGCAGCTGGAAATACGACAAAAACCGCTGGAACTGGAGCTTCACCGTACCGCAGGGCTGTGTGGCCGAAGTTACCCTCCCCGGCGAAACGGAGTCGAAAGAATACACTGCCGGAAACTACAATATCTCCAGAATAATCGACTGAGCAAGCATGGAAAATATGAAATACGACTATCTGATTGTGGGTGCCGGCCTCTACGGCGCCACCTTCGCACACTTCGCCACGCGGCAGGGCAAGCGTTGCCTTGTGATTGACAAGCGCCCTCACACGGGCGGAAACATCTACTGCAGCGAGGTCGAAGGCATAAACGTGCATCAGTATGGCGCTCATATTTTCCATACCTCCGACCGCAAGGTATGGGATTTCGTCAATTCGATAGTCCCCTTCAACCGCTACACCAACTATCCGGTCGCACAGGCTCCCGACGGCAGGCTCTACAATCTGCCCTTCAACATGAACACCTTCTATCAGATGTGGAGTGTGAAGACTCCGGCCGAAGCGCAGGCAAAACTCGACGAGCAGCGACACCAGGCCGTAGAGAGGATGCAAGCCGACGGAGTATCCGAACCGCGCAACCTCGAGGAGCAGGCGCTCCTGCTGATTGGCCGCGATATATACGAGCAGCTGATTAAAGGCTACACCGAGAAGCAATGGGGGCGCCCCTGCACCGAGTTGCCGGCATTCATCATCCGCCGTCTGCCCGTTCGCCTCACGTTCGACAACAACTACTTCAACGACAGCTATCAGGGCATACCTGTAGGCGGCTACAACCGCCTCACCGAAGGTCTCCTCGCCGGCGCCGACGTGCTCCTCGACACCGACTTCTTCGACAACCGAGAACACTGGCAGTCAGTGGCCGACAAAATCGTATTCACGGGTAAAATAGATGAATTCTACGGCTATCGTTTCGGGCAGTTGCAGTATCGCACCGTACGCTTCGAGACCGAAGTACTCGACGAACCCAATCATCAGGGCAACGCCGTCGTCAACTACACCTCGGCCGACGTGCCGTATACACGCATCATCGAACATAAACATTTCGAGACCTTCGGAGCGGCGGTCTACGACAATCCGCATACCGTAATATCGCGCGAATATTCCACCGAGTGGCAAGAGGGCATGGAGCCTTTCTACCCGGTAAACGATGCTGTAAATCAGGCTGTATACAAAAAATATCGCGAACTCGCCGCGAAAGAGAAGAATGTGATTTTCGGGGGTCGTCTCGCCGAATACAAATATTACGATATGGCTCCGATTATCGCCGCCGTCATGGCTCTATTCAACAAAGAATAAATCATGAAGAAATACTATATCGCCCTTTCATACAAAGCAGCCTGCGACGCATCGGTAAAACCGACTGTCGATTTCGAGGCCGTGCTCCGGCGCAACGGCTTCAGAAACATAGGCCTTCCGCCTGTCAAATCGCGATATTTCGTAATCACAAAATACTGGAACATTCTCTCTTACATCATCTCTGGGCTGCGAATCAAAAAAACGGATACAGTAGTTATCCAGTACCCGGGCATCCTTGGTCTGAGCAATCTTCTGTTCAATCAGATTGTAAAAAAGAACCCTGACACCATCATACTCATCCACGACCTCGAAAAACTGCGCCACGGTTTCGACTACTGCCACGATTTACTTGAAAATGCCGGTGTAATAATAGCCCACACCGACAACATGCATCAGTGGATTGAGAAGAACATACCCGCCGCCAACGACCGCAAAATCATAGATTTAGGCATATTTGACTATGCGCTCGACAGACCGCTTGTCCCACAGACAAGCCAAAGCCCGCGCGGCACTTTCAATATCGTATTCGCAGGCAACCTCGCAAAGGCGCATTACCTCGAAAAAATTGATTTCGGAGACAGCCCTGTAAAAATCAAGGCTTACGGCACGAATCCCACCGAAAAAATGAAGCAGAATCCGTCGCTTGAATACTGCGGTCTGTGCACGCCCGAAGAACTGCTTGACAGGATTGCCGTTTATGATTTCGGACTTGTATGGGATGGCGACAGCATTGACGGATGCAGCGGAGACTTCGGCAATTACCTCAGGTACAACTCGCCCTACAAAATGTCGTCGTATCTTTGTGCCGGCCTGCCGGTAATACTATGGAGCCAAATGGGAATGCGTCAGTTCGCCGAAGAAAACAACATTGGCATATGCGTTGACTCGCTCGCCGAAATTCCACAGCGCCTCGCCGCCCTCTCCCCCGAAGAATACGCGGCCATGCGCAAAGCTGCCGCCGAGACAGGCCAACGCCTCCGCACCTCATACTATTCACAGCGTGCCCTCGATAACGCCCTAAGGGTTATTGATAAAAAACATTCTGCACGTTAAATAGAATTAAAGACATGGACGGAGCGTAAGATTTTTGTAATTTTGTATGAATTATGTCACACAAAATTATCAAATACATCACAATATGGTTTGTCGCTGCCATCTCGCTCGTCTTCACGGCTTGCGGCGGCAACCATGAAGAGCCCAGACCGACCACGGCGCCACGCACCGTCCTTGTCTACCAGGTAGCCAACAATAATCTCTCAGGCTATGCCGCCGATGATATCCGTGAAATGCTCAACGGCTCGCAAAAGCCGGGAGCCATTCCCGACGGATGCCATCTGCTTGTCTACAGTTCCAATCCCGACGGCATCACACTTTCGGAAATAAAAAACGGCACTCAGACAGTGCTCAAGACATATCCCGATAACTCTCTGTCGGTGACAAGCGAACGCATGCGCGAAGTATACGACGACATGCGCCGACTCGCTCCGGCTGCCGACTACGGCCTGGTGCTTTGGAGCCACGGCTCCGGCTGGCTTCAGACCGGTATCGAAGACCCGGCCGACACTCCGAAAAGACGCTCATTCGGCTCGGAATTCGGAGGCAAAGAGATGAATGTGACCACTCTCGCACGCGTGCTCGAAGACGAAAATTTCAGTTTCATCTATTTCGACTGCTGTTTCATGATGTCGGTCGAGACTCTCTATGAAATGCGCGACACGGCCCCCGTGATTGTTGGCAGCGTCATAGAGCTGCCGGTCGACGGCATGCCCTATCACCTCAACCTCAAGCCGTTTTTCGAAATCGGCAAGGCCGACATGGTTCAGGCTGCTAAAAATACTTTCGAATATTTCAACTCCAAGCCCAACGCTATCGACCGCACCTGCGCCATGTCGGTCATCGACACTGATTTTCTTGAAGGAATAGGCCTTGTATGCGCAGAGATTTTCTCGAAGACTCCCGAAGCCCGTCCTGCTGATTTCGTGCCGCAACGTTACAGCACCAATCCCACAAGATTTCCGTTCTACGACTTCGGCCAGTACATCGAAGCCCTTTGTGTCGACTCCGAAGGCAATGAACGCTTTGAAGGCGCCAAAGAGCAGCTCAAGCGCTTCAACGCCCTGATGGACAACTGTGTGCTCTATGCCGCCGCCACCGAGCGCATATGGAATTCAATACCCATTCAGCACCACAGCGGCATGTCGACATACGTGATGAGCAACCGTACCGACATATCGAAATACAATTACGATTCCTTAGACTGGTTCGCCAACGTGGCATCCAAACTCACACTGAACTGACATGAACCTACTCCAGATACCGGCACTGGCTGCCGCTCCCGATTCAATTCCGTCAATCAAAGAAGAAACAGCGATGCTCAAATCGCTGCCTTTCGACGAACTTGTCGACAAGCTCGTCAACACCATGGTGACTTTTGCCATTAATCTGGCAATCGCCATTATCGTCTTCTATATCGGACGGCTGATTATCAACAAGCTGTATAATTTCGTCAGCGCTATTTTCGAGCGCCGCAAGCTCGACCGCTCTCTTGCCACCTTCATACTCAGCATGGTGCGCATAGTGCTGTATTTCATCGTGATAGTGATAGTAATCGGCATACTCGGCATCGAGACATCGTCGTTCATCGCCATTTTCGCCTCTGCCGGCGTCGCCATAGGCATGGCCCTGAGCGGCACCCTGCAGAACTTTGCCGGCGGCGTGCTCATACTGCTTCTCAAGCCGTATAAAATCGGCGATTTCATCGAGGCCCAGGGCTATTCGGGCACCGTTCACGAAATCCAGATATTCCACACCATTATCACCACCGGCGACAACAAGGCCATTATCATCCCCAACGGCGGTCTCTCCACCGGCTCTATCAACAATTACTCTCGCGAGGAGTACCGCCGTGTCGACTGGACAATAGGCATAAGCTACGGCGACAGCGTCGAAGATGCCCGCAACTGCATTCTCGGCATACTCCGCTCCGACAGCAGGGTGGTGGAGAAATATATCGATGTTGACCGCGAAAAACGTGCCGAAGAACTCAGGCACACAATGGGCTCCGACGCACAGACCGCAGCCACAGCCGATGAGGAGGAAAAGAAACCTTCGTTCCTGGGCCGCATGTTCTCGAGCAAGAAAAAAATCGCCCGAATCACCGCATCACCGGCCGACCACAAGCCTCATCCTTTTGTCGCTGTGCCGCTCGACTGCTCTCCCACAGTGAACGTATCGAATCTCGGCGAAAGCAGCGTCGACCTCACAGTGCGCGCATGGACACGTACCTCCGATTACTGGGGCGTATACTTTTCCATGAACGAACGCTTCTACAACGAGCTGCCCAAAGCCGGAATTTCGTTCCCCTTCCCGCAGCTCGACGTTCACACCTATGCTCAAAAATAAAAAATCACCAATAATATGCGTTACATTCCCTTTGTTGCAATGGCTTTGCTATTAGGCTCCTGCTCGGGTCATCAGGCAAAAATCGCCTATCCCGAGGCTCCGTCCGACTCCACCACCTACGAGGTATTCGGTACCGTTGTCGCCGACCCCTACCGTCCGCTCGAAAACGACACCGCGGCCGCCACGCTGGCATGGGTGGAGGCCGAGAACGAAATCACCGAAAACTATCTCTCGCAGATTCCATTCCGCGACAAAATACACGCACGTCTCGACACGCTCAACCGTTTCGCACGCCGCGGCGCTCCCTGGAAAGGCGAGGATGGCAACTACTACTGGTCGGCCAACGACGGCAGCCACAATCAGGCTATCATCTACCGTGCCGCCACTCCCGACGGCGAGGGCGAAGTTTTCCTCGACCCTAACACTCTGAGCGATGACGGCACTGTGGCCCTCACCGGCATTTTCATGAGCAAGGACGGCAAGCATACCGCATATACCATTTCGCGCTCCGGCTCGGACTGGACTGAAATCTATGTAATGGATACCGCATCGAAAGAACTCCTGCCCGACCATATCGAGTGGGCCAAATTCACCGATGCGTCGTGGAAAGACGACGGCTTCTATTACAGCGCCTACGCACGTCCCGAAGCCGGCAAGGAATTCAGCAACGCGAACGAATATCACAAAGTGTACTATCACAAGCTCGGCACGCCTCAGAGCGAGGATGTCGTAGCTTACGAAGACAAGACACAGCCTCTCTATTTCCACCATGCCACCGTAGGCGACAAGGGCAATATGCTCGCCGTCACCGCCAGCGGCCAGGGTCTGGGCAACTCGCTCAAAGTGCGCACAGGCAACTCCCCGTGGGTCGAGATTGAACCGACACAGAATTTCACAAACGATGTCATAGGTATGGTCGACGGCAAAGTCTACCTCTTCACTTCGGCCGACGCTCCCCGCAACCGCTTCGTACTCGTAGACCCGAACAAACCCGCACGCAAGGACTGGGTTGAAATCATACCCGAAGACCCCGACGGCGGCGTGCTCACTTCGGTGCAGTTCGCAGGCAAAGACCACTTCATCGCAGTATTCGACCGCGATGCATCCAACCACGCATATCTCTACGGCATCGACGGCAAGAAACTCAGCGAAATCGCCCTCCCTACCTATGGCACCGTAGGTTTCTCGAGCGACCGCGACAACGAGGACGTTTATTATACATTCTCATCGTTCGTCTATCCCGCCGCCATTTATGCCTACGACCTCGCCACCAACGAGAGCATACCTTTCTATCAGACAGAAATCAGCGGTCTCAATCCCGACGACTATGTCACCGAGCAGGTGTTCTACACCTCGTCCGACGGAACAAAGGTGCCGATGTTCCTCACATACAAAAAAGGGCTTGAGCGCGACGGCAAGAATCCCGTCTACCTCTACGGCTACGGCGGCTTCAACATCACGCTCAACCCCGGCTTCAGCGCCAACCGTCTCCTCTGGCTCGAGAACGGCGGCATCTACGCTCAGGCCAACCTCCGCGGAGGCGGCGAGTATGGCGAGGAATGGCATGTGGCAGGCACAAAGCAGCAGAAAATGAACGTGTTCAACGATTTCATCGCTGCCGCCGAGTACATGATTGACCAGAACTGGACCACTCCCGAACTCCTCACTATCGAGGGCGGCAGCAACGGCGGCCTCCTCGTGGGCGCTACCGTCAACCTCCGTCCCGACCTGTTCAAAGTCGCAATTCCCCGTGTGGGCGTAATGGACATGCTCCGCTACCACCTCTTCACTATCGGCTGGAACTGGGCCCCCGACTACGGCACCGCCGACGACAGCAAGGAGATGGCCGACTATCTGCTCAGCTACTCGCCCCTGCATAACATCAGCAACGACGGCACTCCCTATCCCGCAATCATGGTCACCACTGCCGACCACGACGACCGCGTAGTGCCGGCTCACTCGTTCAAATACGCCGCCGCGCTTCAGGCAGCCGACACGGGCGACGCTCCCAAACTCATCCGCATCGACAGCAAGGCCGGTCATGGCGCAGGCAAGCCCGTGGCCAAAGTTGTCGACGAATACACCGACGTTTACTCGTTCATCTACCACAACCTCGGCATCACTCCCGACACTGCGAAATGAAACTGACACGCGCCCTGCTCCTTATCGTCCTGCCGGCTCTCGCACTGGGAGCCGGAGGATGCTTCACGGGCGTTGAGAGCACTCCGCGTATCCGTCAGACCGACGTTCAGCGCCAGCAGGCCGCCGGTGTCACTTCCAAGCAACTCTTCCTTTCCGACATAAAGCCAGTGGCTCCGGCGCAGTGGAATCCAGGGCGCCAGTGGCTGGTGACAAACGACCGCATATCGCTTATCTTCACTCCGGCCTCCGACAACACATCGAATCTCAAAGGCCACCGCATCTTTTTTGAGAATGTGAAAGGAGCCACAAGCCTCACCGGCGACGATGCCGGCGAAATCACTTTCCGCTCCGACGACGGACGCCGCCTTTACTACCGTGTGCCCGGCCTCACTCAGGAACGCGTAGACACCCTCACCTCTCTTGACATTCCTTTTGCCGTCGACCTCGATTTAGTCAGCCGCATCAACGATGTCATGGCCGGGAAACGGCTCTATGTGCGCACGCCCTCGTGGTACGACCATGCGACACGCTCTGCAGTGAACGGCCTCCGGCATATCGAGGTGACTGTCGACAGTGTCGTGCCGGGAGACGAGAATTTTCCGGCTGCCGTGTGCTTCTCGATTGCCGACAGCAATCTTGCAAAATCCGCCGGTGTAGCCGACAAGGAATACATGCTGTACATGACCGCAGGCATGACCCGCGGCGGCTCGCGCAGCTTCGACACCCTTTTTGCTTTCGACAATCCGCGCAACCGCTATCCCGAAATCCAGGACGACGTATGGGAATATATCATACGCTCGCGCATCCGCAAGAACATGACACGCGACGAATGCCGTCTCGCGCTCGGCTCTCCGCCCTCGGTAGAACGAGTCCCCACTTACGGCGGCATGGTCGAGCGCTGGAGCTACACCGACGGCGTATACCTCATTTTTGAAGACGGATACCTGACTCGTTTCAGACAATGAACCTCACTTTTCTCGGCACCGGCACATCGACAGGCGTACCGCAACTTCGCTGCACATGCGAAGTCTGCACGTCCCCCGACCCGCGCGACAACCGTCTGCGCTGCTCGGCCCTGCTGCAGACAGAGGACGGCGCCCCTGCGCTCCTGCTCGACTGCGGCCCCGATTTCCGCCAGCAGATGCTCCGGGAAAACTGTCCTGACCTCGCCGCGGTGCTTCTCACGCACAGTCACTACGACCACGTGGGCGGCATCGATGACTTGCGTCCCTATACCCACACTTATCCGGGCGAGCATTTTCCCGTCTATTGCAGCGCCGATGTCGCACAGGATTTGCGCGACCGTGTACCTTACTGCTTTCGCGAGAATCCATATCCCGGAGTTCCACAGTTTGACCTGAGGATAAAGAAAGCCGGCGATGAATTCGACATCGACCTCGGCTCCGGTTTCCGCCCCGCACACGTGAGGATGCTCGGCATATTGCACGGCAAGCTGCCCATTCTCGGTTTCCGCATCGGCCCAATGGCATATATCACCGACGCATCCGAAATCCCCGACGACACCTTACAGCGGATTGAGGGTGTCGACACTCTTGTAATCAACGCTCTCCGCCACGAATACCACCCTTCGCATCAGAACTTAAGCCGCGCTCTCGATGTTATTAATCTGACAAAGCCTCGCAAGGCATATCTCATTCACATGAGCCACCAGATAGGGCTCCACGAAATTGCCGACAGCAATCTTCCGGAAAATGTGACACTTGCCTACGACGGCCTGAAAGTCAGAATTAATAACAACGACTGAACATGGCTATAAAAATCACACACCTCGACAATTCGGGGTTTCTGGTAGAATTTCCCGATGTATTTCTTGTTTTCGACTATTACATCGACCCCGCCCATAACGTAAAGAAGGCTCTCGAACATCATCCCGACAAGCCTGTCATCTTCTTCGTGACACATATTCACGAAGACCATTACAACAAGGATATCTTCAATCTCGGACAGTCGCACAAACGCATATATGTGCTCCCCGACGAACTGCCGAGCCGCGACGTACGCGACGACATTCCAGCCGACTGGATGCATCCCGGCGATGATGTCACAATCGGCGACATCGATGTCAAGGCATTCGGTTCTACCGACCGGGGCGTAAGCTACCTCGTCACGATGCCCGACGGATTCACTGTTTTCCATGCAGGCGACCTCAACAACTGGCACTGGAAAGAAGAGAGTACTCCGAGCGAAGTTCACAAAGCCGCCGAGGCTTTCACCGTAATAGTCGACCGCATCGCTGCCGTCGCGCCCAGAATCGACGTGGTTTTCTTCCCCGTCGACGTCCGTCTCGGCTCTTGCTGTGCCGAAGGCGCCGAGCAGTTCCTCAAGACTATCAATACGGGCAACTTCATTCCCATGCATTTCAAAGGCGACTACGACATGGCATGCGCATTCCAGAATTATAAGATTCCGGAAGAAGTACGACAGCGCACAGCCATGTACTGCCTCCATAAGCCCGGCCAAAGCATCGAAATAAAATGACATCGTGCTGATGCCAATGTAGGGACGTGCCTTTGGCACGTATCAACAAGAATTGCCGTAAAAAAACTAATTTCAAACAAATTAGACACCGGACATCAGATACGTGCCGAAGGCACGTCCGTACAATCAGCTCAACGCTCTGCGTTGATTATTTCATCCCACCCCACTTCCTCCTCTCAACTATTTATTATGGCAAGCTTACGCAACAACTATATGCCACGTCGCGAGGTCCTCACGCTGCCTCGGCAGCTGAGCTTCGAGCCTGTCACCGCAGCCGACATGTCCTCAGTGGCACCTCTGCTGCGGCGCTCCGGCTCACGCTCGTGTGATTTCACCGCAGGCGGTATTTTCCTCTGGATACAGTATTTCGGCTACGAGCAGTGCATCGTCGATGACACCCTGTTCCTCAAAGGACTGAGCGAGGATATTTCCCGCCGCCCATCGTTCGCTCTGCCTGTCGGAAAAATTCCGCTCACGGAAAGTGTCGACATGGTACGTGCCTACTGCCGCAGGCACGGTCTTCCCCCTCTCTTCTCGGCTGTCCCCGAAGACCGCCTGCAGGACCTTGTTGCTCTCGGAGCCACCGAAATAAACGAACTCACCGACTGGGCCGACTACATCTATCTCGCCTCCGACCTCGCAACCCTAACGGGCAAACGATACAACAAGAAGCGCAACCACGTGCACCGCTTCGAAGCCGACAACCCCGGTTGCAGACTCGAACCGCTTGACAGCACCTCACTCGCGGAGGCAATCGACTTTTTCGAGCGCCTCGGCATCGAAAGCGAGAAAGCCGACCCGGCAATGGCCGAGTTCGAGCGAGAACAGGTGCTCGACGTGCTCCTCAACTACGGCGACTACCCCTTCGAGGGAGCCGTGCTCCGTGACGGCCACGGACGCATCGTGGCATTCACCGCCGGAGAAGTCATCGGCGACACCCTCGTGCTGCACATCGAGAAAATGGAGCACAGCATTTCAGGAGCCGGCGAGACCATAAACAACTACTTCGCCCGTTACATGCTCGCCCGTCATCCCGAAATCGTCTACATCAACCGCGAGGATGACTCCGGCGACCCGGGGCTACGATACGCCAAGCAGTCATACCACCCCGCCTTGATGCTGCGCAAATACAATGTGCTCTTGCGTGAATAAAATCAATGCGCTGCTGCGCCGCGAATAATAAAATCTACGCGGAGCGTTGCCCAAGTGTACGGATATGCCTTCGGCGCACCAACGGCATCCAAGTCACTGATTCACAGCAAGTAGGGACGCGATTAATCGCGTCCGCGAAACAGGATGTAATTCCAACCGCAGTGGCGAGGGACATAAAAATGCAATTTCCGCGTGGACGTGAAGAATCACGTCCCTACTATCTCCGTCACTCCTCTTTTTATATATACAGATGCCGCCGCATCCCTGGCCCGGGACGCGGCGGCTGTTTATATCGTTATAAAGAAATGTCGGTTATTTCTTTTCGGGCTGGAAGCGGCTGTTGAGGATGTTGATGATGTCGGCTGTGACATCGAGGGCCGGATTGAAGTAAACGCCGGCTTCGCGGAGCAGGATTGCATCGTAGCCGCGTGTGGCGTTGTAAGCGCGCACAGCGTTGGTGATAGAGTCTGAGAGACGGGCGCGAATCTGAAGCTCGCTGTTTGCCAGACGCTGCTGCTGAGTGTTAAGGTAACGGTCGGCTTCCTCGCCTTTTTTCTGGAAGCTCTGCACGTCGGCTTCCATGGAAGCCTGCGAAAGATATACGTTGTTCTGCTGCTTCTGGCTGATGGAGTTGGCCAAAGACTGAAGTTCACGCTGCTTTGATTCGTGCCACTGCTGCACTTTGTTCACTTCGCGCTGCTGCTCTGCGAAGAGCTGCTGTGCGAGGGTATATGCGCTTATTACTGAATCTGCATCGATGTAACGGATATTCGATTTAGGTGCGGAAGCCTCAGGGCTGCTCGTTTCGGTTGATGCAACCGCAGATGTGGCGGCATTGTCGGCCTTATTTTCAGAGCAGGAAGTTGCCGACAGAACCAATGCAGCGGCAACGAGGGTCTTTACTGTTACTGACAGTTTTTTCATTATTGAGTTATATAAATAATAATAGCATCAGCGGTCGCCGACAGCATTGCCGTGGAGCCCCGACGCACATCCTATACCCTTTTTGCGGAGGGCTGCGGTGTGACCGCTCGGAAAACGTGCGCCTTTGATGAATAGCACTTTAATGCCAAGAAGCACCACGCAGATGAGAAGCAGAATCATTGCCAGAACTACTGTTTTCATTGCTGTTTTTATCAACGACGTTGCAAATATACGCAAAATTATCCCTCATTTTTTGACGTACCGATTTTATTTCGTAATTTAGAGGGCCAAAAGATTGTTTTTTAACATTCTTTTTAACGGCTAAAACTTTATTAGATTTTAAAAACATTCTTTTTTCACATAAACAGCGATGACCATTAAAGACCTGAAACCGGCGCTGGTTTTCTCGATTTTCGATGAAATAAACCAGGTGCCCCGTCCCTCCAAAAAAGAGGAAAAAATACGCCAGTATCTGCTTGATTTCGCAGCCAAGCACAACATCGAAGTAAAGACCGACGCTATCGGCAACGTGGCCATGTTCAAGCCCGCCACTCCCGGCAAAGAGAACGCTCCCACAGTCGTGCTCCAGTCGCACATGGACATGGTATGCGAGAGCAACGACAAGAATTTCGACTTTGACAACAGCCCCATACGCACAATCGTCGACGGCGACTGGCTCCGCGCCGACGGCACCACTCTCGGCGCCGACAACGGCATCGGCATGGCCGCATCGCTTGCCGTAATGGTCGACAAAGACCTCGTACACGGTCCTGTGGAGGCTCTTTTCACAGTAGATGAAGAGACTGGCCTCACAGGCGCCAACAACCTCGGCGACGGCATGATTGCTGGCGAAATGCTTCTCAACCTCGACTCGGAAGACGATGCACAAATATTCGTAGGATGCGCAGGCGGCGTCGACACCACATGCATTTTCACCTACAAGCGCTCTTTTGCTCCCACCGACTTCCATTACTTCAAGTTCGACGTATCGGGCGGTCTCGGCGGCCACTCGGGCGGCGACATTCATCTCGGCCGTGCAAACGCCAACAAGCTCGTGGCTCGCTTCCTCTACAACCTCGGCCTGGAGCACGAAGTATCGCTCTGCGAAATCGATGGCGGCAACCTCCGCAACGCCATTCCGCGTGCGGCGCATGCTGTATTCGGCGTAGACGTAAAAAACAAAGAGCAGGTAGTTGCAGCATTCAACAAATACGTGGCCGACATTGAAAATGAATACAAGGGCCTCGAGACAACTCTCAAGCTTGACCTCCAGACAGCCGAGCGCCCCGAGTACGCAGTCGACTCCGACACCACCGCACGCCTGATTGAGTCGCTCTACAGCGCACCTCACGGCGTGATTTCTATGAGCCGCGACATCGAAGGCCTCGTGGAGACCTCGACCAACCTCGCATCCGTGAAGATGAAAGGCGAGAACCAGATTCTTGTCACCACCTCACAGCGTTCGTCGGTTGAATCGCGCAAATGGGACATCGCCCGTCAGGTCGAAGCCCTCTTCCGTCTCGCAGGCGCTGAAGTAAGCCACGGCGACGGCTATCCCGGCTGGGCTCCCAACATGAACTCCCCCATCATGCACATCGCAAGCGATGCATATGAGGAGCTCTACGGCATCAAGCCCGCCGTAATGGCTATCCACGCCGGTCTCGAGTGCGGTCTCTTCCTCCAGAAATATCCCTATCTCGACATGGTATCGTTCGGCCCGACACTCCAGGGCGTACACTCTCCCAGCGAACGCATGTACATCCCTGCCGTAGAACGCTTCTGGGGACAGCTCACACGCATCCTCGAGAAAGTGGCCGACCTCAAGAAGTAAGCGGCCGCCCGTGAAACGTCTGCCGGCATATCTGCTCGCTTCCGCCGTGTTCCTTACGGCGGCATGCGCAGTGCACCCCTCGAAGAGGCACATTTTTCCGGCAATCGACGGCGACACAATATTCATACTCGAACGTACGCCGGGAGGAACCGATTCTCTCGGGCGTACGTTCATCATTATCGAGGGCGACACCCTCCACACGTCTTTCATCCCCGACCCCTTCGAGCACTCGGGGCCCCTCCGCGAGGAGGATTTTGAAGAAATAGCACGCGAAATCGAAGTAGAGGTGCCGGCAATCAAGGCCATCGTCGAAATAGAGACCGGCAAGACACACCGCGGCTTCCACGCCGAGGGCAAACCCGTAATCAACTTCGACCTCACGCTCTTCCGCCGTGCCGCCGCACGACGCGGCATAAATCTGAGCAAATACAAAAACAGTCCGGCCCTGCAGCCGGTGAACATACGCAAATACGGCAGCCAGCAGGCGGCGCAGCAGGCACGCCTCGATGCAGCCATGGCTATCGACAGCATCGCCGCAATCGAGAGCACGTTCTGGGGTATGTTCCAGATTGGCGGCTTCAACTGGAAGCTTGCCGGCGCTCCGAGCCGCGAGGCTTTTGTAGAAAAGATGTCGAAATCGGAGTTTGACCAGCTGCGCCTGTTCGCCGACTTCATGAACAACACCGGCCTGCTCAAACACCTTAGGGCAAAAAACTGGGCGGCTTTCGCCCGTCTGTACAACGGACCTGCCTACGCTTCGCGCGGATATCACACACGCATGGCCGCAGCTTACAAGAAATACAAATCGCAGGCTTCAAAATAGCCCTGCCCCGTCCGCGTCAAAATAAATAGGCAAGGCACGCCCGTATTTGAAAAATAATGTGTAACTTTGTGATTGCTAATTACGCACAAAAACAAGCTACGCAAAATCAATATGAAAATCAGTTTAATTTCAGCAGCAGGAGCGGCCCTCGCAGGAGCCGTTTGCCTGGCGAGCTGCGCCGAAAAGCATCAGAATCCCTTTCTGAGCAAGTACGACACGCCCTATGAGATTCCCCCCTTCGAGCAGATTGAGTACAGCGACTATCTGCCCGCCCTCGATGCCGGCATAGAGCAGAAAAAAGCTCAGATTCAGGAGATTGTAAGCAATTCCGACGAAGCCACCTTCGACAACACAATCATGCCCCTCGAGCGCTCCGGCGAGATTCTCGACAAAGTAGCCACAATTTATTTCGCGCTCAACGAATCGTGCTCTTCCGATGAAATGGCAAAAATCGGCGACGAATTCGAGCCCCGCTATTCGGCCTTCATCGACGAGATGACCATGGACGACGCTCTCTTCCAGCGCATCAAACATGTATACGAAAACCGCGAAAGCCTTCCCACGGACCGCCGCCGCGCCGTCGAAGATTACTATAAGTCGTTCACACGCAACGGCGCGCTGCTCGACCCTGCCCAGAAAGAAGAGCTGAAAGCCCTCAACAGCGAACTCACCGGTCTCTACATAAAATTCAACCGCAATCTGCTCAACGCCACAAACGCATTTGAAATCGTGGTGGACAACGCCGACGAGCTCGCGGGTCTTCCCCAGTCGAGCATCGACCAGGCAGCCGAAGAAGCGAAGACACGCAACCTCGGCGAAGGCAAGTGGGTATTCACACTCCACGCTCCCAGCCGTCTTCCCCTGCTCCAGTTCGCCGACAACCGCGATTTGCGCGAAAAGATGTACAAAGGCTACACAAGCCTCGCCTCCGACGGCGAGTACAACAATCTCCCCGTAATCAACGACATCCTCAAGGTACGTGCTAAAAAAGCACAGCTGCTCGGCTTCAAGGACTTCGGTTCATACATGACCGACAACGTAATGGCCAAGACCACCGAGAACGCCGAGAATCTGCTCATGCAAATCTGGCGTCCGGCCGTGAAACGCGTACATGAGGAAGTGGCCGAGATGCAGGCTGTCGCAGATGCCGAAGGCGCGAATATAAAAATCGAGCCATGGGATTACTATTATTACGCTGAGAAAGTGCGCAAACAGAAATATGACCTCGACGAGAACGACGTGCGCCAGTATTTCGCCCTCGACTCAGTGCGCAACGGTATCTTCAGCATGGCCGAGCGTCTCTACGGCGTCAAGTTCACCGAGATGCCCGATGCTCCCAAATACTATCCTGAAGTGACTGTGTACAATGTCACCGACGCAAACACCGACGAGCACGTGGCTGTGTTCATGACCGACTACTTCCCTCGTGCGTCGAAGCGTCAGGGCGCATGGATGGACCAGTTCAAAGGCTCGTGGCGCCAGCCCGACGGCTCAACATCGCGTCCCGTTATTTATAATGTGGGCAACTTCTCGCGTCCGGGAGCCGACACTCCCGCCCTCCTCACAATCGACGAAGTCGAGACCATGTTCCACGAATTCGGCCACGGCCTTCACGGCATGCTCTCGCGCGCTCCGCTCAAAAGCCAGGCCGGCACAAACGTTGACCGCGACTTCGTGGAGCTGCCCTCGCAGATTCACGAGCACTGGGCATTCGAGCCCGAAATGCTCCGCACTTACGCTCACCACTGGAAAACCGGAGAAGTGATTCCCGACGAACTCATCGCAAAGCTTCAGGCCGCTTCGACACATAACCAGGGCTTCACTACCGCCGAACTCGTAGGCGCCGCCCTGCTCGACCTCCAGTACGGCAAGCTCAATCCCGAAGGCGACACCGATGTGGCCGCTTTCGAGAAGCAGGTGGCCGAAGAACTCGGTATGCCCGCAGAACTCACATTCCGTTACCGTTCGCCTTACTTCAAGCACATTTTCGGCAGTGACGGCTATGCTTCGGGCTACTACACATATCTGTGGGCAGAAGTTCTCGACAGTGACGGTTTCGAGCTCTTCAAGGAAAAAGGTATCTTCGACCCCGAAACCGCACGCAAATTCAAAGAAAACGTGCTTGAAAAGGGCGGCAGCGAAGACCCCATGGTGCTCTATGTCAATTTCCGCGGCAAAGAACCTTCGGTCGATGCCCTTCTGCGCAACCGCGGTCTCGAGCCCGAGCCCGCAATGGACATGGCATCCAAAACCGGCAAATAAATCGTTTTACTTAAGTATAACTGCAATTTAAGTACACACATAAAATGTTCAGGACCAATACCTGCGGCGAGCTTCGCCTCGCCGACGCCGGCCGCGAGGTCACTCTCGCCGGCTGGGTACAGCGAGTACGCAAAATGGGCGGCATGACATTTGTCGACCTCCGCGACCGTTACGGCATCACTCAGGTGGTGTTCAACACCGAGCACGACAGTGCCCTCAACGACGCAGCCAACCGCCTCGGACGTGAATTTGTAATACAAATCCGCGGCAAGGTGGCCGAGCGCACATCAAAGAATCCGCAACTTCCTACGGGCGATATAGAAATCATCGCCGACGAGCTCAACATACTCAACACCAGCGAAGTTCCGCCTTTCACCATTGAAGACGTAAGCGACGGCGGCGATGACATCCGTATGCGTTACCGCTACCTCGACATCCGCCGTAACCCCGTGCGCCGCAACCTTGAGCTCCGCCACCGCATGACCATGGAGGTACGCCGCTATCTCGACAGCAAAGGATTCCTCGAAATCGAGACTCCCATGCTCATAGGTTCCACTCCCGAAGGCGCCCGCGACTTCGTGGTGCCCTCGCGCATGAATCCGGGCCAGTTCTACGCCCTGCCCCAGTCACCCCAGACTCTCAAGCAGCTCCTTATGGTGTCGGGCATGGACCGTTACTTCCAGATAGTCAAGTGCTTCCGCGACGAAGACCTCCGGGCCGACCGTCAGCCCGAGTTCACTCAGATTGACTGCGAGATGAGCTTCGTCGAACAGAACGACATCATCGAGCTCTTCGAAGGCATGGCAAAGCATCTTTTCAAGCAGATGCTCGGCATTGAGTTCAATGAGCCATGGCAGCGCATGACATGGGCCGATGCGATGAAATACTACGGCAGCGACAAGCCCGACCTCCGCTTCGACATGAAGTTTGTCGAGCTCATGGATGTGCTCAAAGGCAAGGGCTTCAGTGTATTCGACAACGCCGCATACATCGGCGGTATCAACGCAAAAGGCGCCGCCCATTACACCCGCAAACAGCTCGATGCGCTCACCGAATATGTCAAAAAGCCACAGATTGGCGCCAAAGGCATGGTTTATGCCCGCGTCGAGGACAACGGAAATGTCAAATCGAGCGTAGACAAGTTCTACACACAGGAACAGCTTCAGGAACTCCGCAAGGCCATGAACGCCGAGCCGGGCGACCTCATTCTCATACTCAGCGGCGACGATGCCATGCGCACACGCAAGCAGCTGAGCGAGCTCCGTCTTGAAGTGGCACGTCAGCTCGGTCTGCGCGACAAGAATAAATTCGCCTGCCTCTGGGTTGTCGACTTCCCCATGTTCGAGTGGAGCGACGAGGAACAGCGCCTCATGGCAATGCACCACCCGTTCACACATCCCAAAGACGAAGACATTCCTCTGCTCGACACCAAGCCTGAGGATGTCCGCGCCGACGCATACGACATGGTAATCAACGGCGTTGAAGTGGGCGGCGGCTCAATCCGTATCCACGACAGCAAACTTCAGGCAAAGATGTTCGAAATACTCGGCTTCACTCCCGAGAAAGCAGAGGCACAGTTCGGCTTCCTGATGAATGCGTTCAAGTACGGCGCGCCCCCTCACGGCGGTCTCGCTTACGGTCTCGACCGCTGGGTAAGCCTCTTCGCAGGGCTCGACAGCATCCGCGACTGCATCGC
>CAJUKF010000007.1 GCA_910587355.1 uncultured Muribaculaceae bacterium | reverse complement strand
TCATGGGAGATATTACCTCTCATGATGAAATAACGTTTTAGAGGAAAGTTACGAATCTTTTTAATACCTTTGCAATAACGACACATTTGTGAGCGTTAACAAAGCATGAACGTACGTCATTTCACAATATTAATAATAGCGGCTGCCGCCGTTTTGCTCACGGGATGCCGCGGTCCGAAACTCGCCACGGCAAACGAGCAGATGGCCCGCGGAGAATACTTCGACGCATCCCGCACTTACCGCAAGGTATACAATAAGCTTACGAAAAAGGAAGAGCGTCCGCTCCGCGGCGAAATCGCGTTCAAAATGGCTGAATGCCACCGCCGTCTGAGCGAATACGCACGCGCATCGGCTGCCTATCAGAATGCGGCCCGTTACGGCTACGCCGATTCCACGCTCTATCTGCATCTCGGCCAGTGTCTTGCAGCCGAGGGCAAATACGGCCCGGCTGTCAAGGCCTTCGAAGACTATCTGCAGTGGAAGCCCAAAGACCGCCTCGCGCAGAATCAGCTCATCGGCGCACGAATGGGCCTCGAGAAAAAGGGGCAGACGCGTTATGAAGTCCATAACGCCAAACTCTTCAACTCCCGTCGTGCCGACTACTCCCCGATGTATCTCGACCGCTCGCTCGACCAGCTCTATTTCACTTCTACAAACGAAAAGGTCAACGGCCAGCGCAAAAGCGAGGTCACGGGCATGAAAAAAGGCGATATATGGTTCGTCGCAAAAGACGAGCAGGGCAAATGGAAGCGTCCCGAGCCGGTCGAAGGTGAACTCAACACCGAAGTCGACGAAGGCACTCCCGCTTTCTCGCCCGATGGTTCCACAATGTATCTCAGCCGCGCACGCCGCGAGCCAAATGCCCACACGGGTGTGGAAATATACACCTCGCAGCGCTCCGATGCCAAGTGGAGCGCCCCTGTGAAATTTGAAATCACTTCCGACACGCTTTCGAGCTATGCCCATCCAGCCGTCTCCCCCGACGGCGTATGGCTTTATTTCTCTTCCGACATGCCCGGCGGACAGGGCGGTAAGGACATATGGCGAATCAACCTCAAGGAGCGTCAGGGTACGCTCGAGAACCTCGGCGAATGGATTAACACTCCCGGCGACGAAGTCTTCCCCTCTTTCCGCTCCGATTCCGTGTTCTATTTCGCATCGAACGGTCATCCCGGATTCGGCGGCCTCGACATCTTCCGTGCCGAGCAGACTAAGTCGGGCGGCTGGAATGTGACGAATATGGGCCGCCCCGTCAACTCTTCATCCGACGATTTCGGCATCACTTTCGGCGAAGGGGAGAGCGGTTACTTCAGCTCTAACCGCACCGATGCCCGCGGCTACGACCACCTCTATTCTTTCGAACTGCCCGAACTGAAGATTCTTATCTCGGGCTGGGTGCTCGACAAGGACGAAGAACCTGTACCAAACGCCGTAATCCGCATCGTGGGCAACGACGGCTCCAACCAGAAACAGGTCGCCCGAAACGACGGCTCCTTCTCATTTCCGCTCGACCGCGGCATAAGCTATGTGATGCTCGCCGGTGCAAAAGGTTATCTCAACGCGAAGCAGGAGTTTACCTCCGACACTGCCGAGGAGGATGCAGAGTACAACGTCGATTTCATTCTTGTGCCCGTCACCAAGCCCGTTGTAGTCGACAACATCTTCTATGACTTCGACAAGGCTACTCTCCGCCCCGAATCGAAGACTGCTCTCGACGAACTCGCCCAGGTGCTCCGCGACAATCCCAACGTAACTATCGAAATGGCTTCGCACACCGACCGAAAAGGCTCGGAAGCCTACAACATCGACCTGTCGGGGCGCCGTGCCAAATCGGTGATTGACTATCTCATCTCTGTCGGCATCGCTCCCGACCGTCTCCAGAGTCAGGGCTACGGCAAATCGCGTCCCAAGACCATCACGAAAAAACTGGCACGCGAGTATCCGCAGTTCCCCGAAGGCACCGTCCTTACCGAGGAGTACATACTCACTCTTCCCGAAACCGACCAGGAGGCAGCCGACCAAATCAACCGCCGCACCGAGTTCCAGGTGCTTTCGCTCGACTATAAAATGTTCTGATGAAGTTCCGCACAGAAATAGAACGTCTGAAAGCACCGTTCGCCATAGAGTACACCACGCCGCTTCTTTTTCTCGGCTCGTGTTTCTCCGACGAAATAGGCTCGCGTCTCGCCGACGACGGCTTCTGTGTGCTTCACAATCCCATGGGACCGCTCTATAACCCTGCATCAATAGCCAACTGCCTCGACTTCGCCTGCTCTGACCGTCTTTATACAGGAAACGAACTCTCAGAAGGCCCGCGCGGATACCACTGCCTCGACTACAGCACACGTTACAGCGGCACCGACGCTTCGGCCGTATTCGATGCCGTCAACGCCGGCATCTCCGCCATTTCTGATTTTCTCGCTCACTCGCCGGTAGTGTTTCTCACCCTCGGCTCGGCATATGTCTACCGCACTCCCGCGGGTCGTGTCGCCGGCAACTGCCACAAATTCCCTTCGGATTATTTCAGCCGCGAACTCCTCACCGTGGAGCAGGCTGCCGCTGAACTCAGGCGTGCCGTGGAGCTTCTCGCATCACGCGGCATTGAGCGTATAGTATTTACCGTAAGCCCTATACGACATCTGGCCGACGGTCTGCATGGCAACAATATAAGCAAGGCCACTCTGCTGCTCGCCGTAAATCAGGTCGTAAACCTATACGGCTCCCTGTGCTCCTACTTCCCCTCTTACGAGATTGTACTCGACGACCTTCGCGACTACCGCTTCTATGCCGGAGATTTGAAGCATCCCTCACCCATGGCCGTCGACTATATATACGAAATTTTATCCGACTGTTATTTCTCTTCTAAAACACGACAGGCAGCCGCTGAGGGCCGTAAGGCCACACTCGCCGCCCGTCATCGTCCTATACTATGACTATACATGACTTATGCGGCAACGACAGCCGCCTGAAATATCTTGCAGTTGACAGCCGCTCGGTCTTTGACCCCGAGGCAACCGTTTTCGCAGCACTCCGCACCGACGTGGGCGACGGCCACCGCTATGTCTCCGACCTTTACAGCCGAGGCGTGCGTGTCTTTATTGTCGAAAGCATACCCGATGGCGACTTCGGCGACGCCGTTTTCATTGTCGTGCCTTCGGTGCTCGCCGCTCTTCGCGAGATAGCTCATAAACGTCTCACCGAAGCCTACCGGGGCGTAATCATTACCGGAAGCGAAGGCAAGACCACCCTGAAGGAGCTGCTCTACCGTGCCATGCGCTCAACCGGCAATGTTGCGCGAAGCCCCCGTAGCTGGAACTCGGGCATCGGGCTCCCGCTCGCCGTATGGGATATGACACACACAATCGACAGCGGAATCCTGCTCACCGAAGCCGGCATCGACGGTCCCGGTCAGGGCGCTCTTCTTGCCGAAGTGCTTGCGCCCTCGCATAAAATCGCCGTCATGACTCCCGTCACCGACGAGCACGACGAGGCCTTTGCCTCTCATGAAGAAAAAATCATCGAGAAAATCAACGTCATCCGCAACGCGGAAGTTGTGGTATACGACTGTTCCGACCAGGCCGCAGGTGTATTGCTGCAGCGCGAATTGCCTGCGGCAAAGCTCGTCCCCGTATCGCAGGGCGAGCATTCCTCAGTCTACCATGCACTCGCCGACAGAGTGATGGAAGAGCTGGGCTTCGACTCTGCCGCGCGCGCCGCCCTCGCTTCACTCCCCCTCACCTCGAAGCGCCGCGAAATCGTTGACGGAAGCTATGGCAACACCATATTCACCGACAGTTTCACCGCCGATTTCCGCTCGCTGGTCGATTCGCTCGACTTCATGCGCCGCCAGGCGTCGCCTCTGCGCCCCAAGGTGCTGCTCCTCGGCAGCCTCCTCGACGACAGTCTGCACTCAGAGGGCGAAATAACCGGTACGGCAAAGAAATTCGGCATCGAACGCGTCGAACGCATCACCCCGCAGTTGCTCGGCGACATCCACTCGGGCAAAGAGTTACACAACATGCAGATTCTGCTCTTCGGCGAGCACGACGAACTCTTCAATAAAGTGTCGGGAGCGCTCGAAAGCGCCGGACACGAGACCACGCTCGAAATCGACCTCGATGCCATGGCCCACAACTATAATTACTACCGCAGCATCGTTCCTGCCGGCACGGGCATCGTGGCAATGGTCAAGGCCGACGCTTACGGCGTAGGCTCCATAGAGACCGGCAAGACCATGCAGGCGCTCGGAGCCGCATATCTCGCAGTAGCTGTGATTGAAGAAGGCATAGCACTCCGCGAAGCCGGCGTGACAATGCCCGTTATCGTACTCAATCCCGTCACGAACCGCTATCCGGCGCTGTTCGCCCACCGCCTTGAGCCCGCGGTATTCTCTCCTGATGAACTCGACACCCTCATTGCCGAAGCCGAGGCATACGGCGTGAAGAATTATCCCGTCCACCTCAAGCTCGACACCGGCATGCACCGCGTCGGCTTCCTCGACACACAGCTTGGCGACATTCCCGGGCGTCTCGGGCGCACAAAGGCAGTGAGAGTATCGTCTGTATTCAGTCACCTCGCCACTGCCGACTGCCTCGACAAAGATGCCTACACGCTCCACCAGATTAAAGCCTTCAAACGCATGGCCGCCACACTGCGCGCTTCGCTCGGCTACGATTTCAAGCGGCACATACTCAACACCGCCGGCATGATGCGTTTTGCCGCCTGCGGCGACTACGAAATGGGGCGCCTCGGCATCGGCCTCTACGGCATATCGCCGTATGAGGGTCCCGAGAGTGCAAATCTCCGTCCTGTGGCGTCCTTCCGCTCCCACATAATATCCATCAAGCACTGGCCCCTCGACACCCCTATCGGCTACGGATGCAAAGACCATACCTGCGAAGACGACTCTGTCATCGCCACTGTTCCTGTCGGATATGCCGACGGGGTCTTCCGGCGTTTCGGCAACGGCCGCACCTCATTTGTTGTCAACGGAGTGGAGTGTCCCACCGTCGGCAATATCTGCATGGACCTCTGCATGATAGACGTCACACATGCACCCGGCGTGAAAGTCGGCGACACCGTCGAGATTTTCGGACCTCACATGCCCGTAGAGCGGCTTGCCGCAATAATGAGTACAATCCCCTACGAAATCCTTACCTCCGTCTCCCGGCGCGTCAAACGCGTATACGTGAAGGAATAAAATCACATAAAAGTCTCGGCGGGTACAGTCTCGGCGGGTTTGTAACCCGACGCTAAAGCCAAACTCGGGCCGCTAACCCGCTGCGGTGGGTTACAAACCCACCGAGACTATATTTAATTCCACCGCGACTATAAACCAAAACCGACGTAGCTAAGAATTGAAATAAAATGAGCCGTTACCACCCGGGGGCGTTTATTAAATTTCCTCCCGACACAGTTTATTTTATAACTATTACAGTAATCGATTGGGTCGATGTATTCACTCGTGAGGAATACAAACGAATCATTGCCGACTCACTCGATTTCTGCCGGAAAACAAAAGGATTGCGCATCTACGCCTGGGTACTTATGACCAACCATATTCACCTCATAACCTCACACGATGTCGACAACGAACATCTTGCTGCCGTTATCGGTGATTTCAAAAAATTCACATCCAAATCTATAGTTAAGGCTATCAGGCACAATCCGGTTGAGAGCCGACAGAAATGGTTGTTGGAGCACTTCAACGAAGAATCCATCAAAGCCAATACTGACGCCGTCTGCAGTGTATCAAAATCGGCAGACAGAAGTGACAAAAATCATTTTCATCTTTGGCAGCGAGGTTATGATTCATATTGCATATACAACATAATTCATCTGCGCCAGAAAATTGATTATCTGCACGATAATCCCGTACGAGCCGGCATTGTCTCCAACCCTTACGATTATCTTTACTCCTCTGCACCGAATTATGCCGACCGCCCTTCGGTAATAGAAATAGACTACTTGGACCTCGGTCTCACCGCTCCGTATTAAATACTCTTTAAGTCCCGGCGGGTTTGCAACCCGACGCTAATGCCGAAGTCGGCTGACTCACTCGCTGCGGTGGGTTACAAACCCACCGTGACTATAACTCCACCGTGACTATCACGCAGGAAGTCTCGGCGGGTTTGCAACCCGACGCTAATGCCACCACTCTCGGCGAAATCGCTGCGGTGGGTTACAAACCCACCGTGACTAAAGACACATCCTTCCCTATCACGCGCCGGTTGGCATCGAGGAGATAGATGACCGGGGTGACCGGTATGGAATAGAGGTCCGAGAGCATTTCGGGGTCGGCGGCGCGTGCCACTGTCCAGCTCGAGGGAAGGTCGCCGGCGGTCTTCTGCCACAGAGCAACATCGGAGTCGGGATAGACAGCGAGCACCGCAACGCGGCCTGCATCTATCTGCTGCGCGAGACCGGCATCATTTCCGAGTCTTTCGATTACTTCGGCGCAATGAGTGCAGTCCGGGTCATAGAATATAAGCAGAAGCTCGCGGCCCGGAGCCGTAGTGTGCAGCGTACCCTGCCCGCCCGACGAACTTATATATGCAAAGTCGGCGGCGCGTGTTCCGGGCCTGTTTCTGGACGCCTCCTCAAGCTGCGATTCTATCACCATGCGCTCTGCATCGTCGAGGCTATAGCTTTCGAGCATCTGACGGGCAAAGAGCATATACAGTTCTTCGTCGCGCAGCGGCGAGTTGGGGTCATAGAGGTAATGGTCAGTGTAATGCGCCATAAGCTCCTGCTGGCGGCCGCCACGCATCAGCGCCTCAACGGCCTTGACGCGTGTGCCCTGGCCGACATTGAAGAGCAAACCTAAAAAATCGGCAAAGTGCTGCTCCACCGCGGCTGAGTCGAGAGGCTCCTGAAAGAGCGACGGCTCGTCCCAGAAGTGCACCGCTACAGAATCAGCGGGCAGACACCCGGCGGATTGTCCGCCCGACTTCTGCCCGTTGCTGCAGGCGGCTGCAAAGAGCAGCCAAAGCGCATAAATTATTCTATTATATCCCGGACGCATCGAACATTATAGTTTCCACGCGGAGAGCGGGTAATCATAGTCGGAAGTGCTGAAAGCAGATTCGACTTGGCGTCTATCTGGCTGTTGGTAATCTTATTGCCGTTGGAGCCGTTGAATCCGAGAGCCGTACATGACAGATAAAAGGTATTGCTGCTCTTAAATTCTCCTTCATTCTGCATGATAGCAAGTTCTGTGGCGTTAGGCAGACGCCAGCGGCCTCCGTCCAAAGGATTATCATCAGCATCCTTTATATCGGCGCACGGGTTACCGGCAATATAATCAAGCCAATGCGAAACATTAGTGTTGTTATCATTTTTTTCCAAATCATGGCCGCTGAGTATTTCGAAGCCGCCTCTGTACACAGCGTTGTAGCTACCGTCGTACATCACGTGTACAGGCATCTGGCCACTTTCCGAACCATTGCCTGAGTAAGCTGCCGAGCGCGTATTGGTGAGCTCGTAATACGTAGGCACCACACGATGATAAGTAGTACCGGTCGTAGTGTAAGTATACGCTTTTACGGATTGTGATGTTGTATTAACATTTGCAAGATTCGTGCCGAGGTTGCGTATGCACCGCACCTGCCAGGGAGCTACCGGCTCACTTGACGAACCGCCGTTCCAACCACCGGTTGAGAAACCCTCCATAGCCCAGAACACACGTCCGTCGCTTGCATAAAAAAGATGTTTACCGTCGTAACCGAAGCCAAAACTGCCGTTTTTGGTGCCTCCGGCTTGAGCGGTATTCGCATAGTCCATCAGTGCGTTGGTTCCGAGCGAATTCGCACCGAGAGTAAGTCGGGTATACTGATTGAGGCCCGGAATATACCAGCGCAGCTCATCGGCGTCGATAGTTGAGTTGCCGTTGTTGTCGCGGTTACGGTTCATACAGGCAGTAATCGCCTCAATGGTACGAGCGCGATTCTGATTGGCGTTTCTCTGATTAGGCTGCGGGTCAAAGGAGGTTATGGCATAGTCATTATCGAAATTCCCGGTATAGTTTGCTGTTTTCGGAACATTATAAGTTGTGGCAGTAACGCCGTTCTGACCCGCGGGTATGCTCTGAACGGCAGTCTGGTCGACGGCGGCCGACCACGCTTTTCCCGATGCCCATTGCCAGCAGTTGTATCGGCCGTTATCAGCATTTTCTGCAGGAGTCACGGTTTTTCGCAGATTCAGTCCGTATATCTCGTTGACCCTCTCCACACCCATAGCAGCGCCACGCACGTGGCCTGTGCCGTCGGGGATGTTCTGCCTGCCGTAGTACGACTGAATGGAATTCTGCACAGCTGCATATTTCGAGCGCGAGTAGATACTCTCGCCGTCGTGCGACACAGTGCGTGTCACACGTATATAGAAGCGCCTCGGGTCGGCGTTGACATACGAATACCATATCGGGTTCTGTCCGTATATTGTGGAGCTGGCTGTCTCCGCCAGTGTTTCATTCGCATTCGGAGCTTCGTAGGTGTACTCCTTCACAAAGCAAGTATACCAGCGGCCGTTGCCGGTATTGGAAGTTGTGCTCTTTTGGGCATCTGTAATGCCTTTTGCGGCGTCATAGAGATTGAAGGTTTTACCGTCGGAGTTGTCCCCGGTGCGCGGCTTGTAAGCCGCCAGCACGTTTTCACCGGTTGTGGGACGGAATTCAACCCAGTCGATATATTTTTGAATGCCGTCGGGCACAAGGTCCCACGAAGCATAGTTCTTAAGCAGAATCACCTCGTCGTACTCCTTGAGGCCTCCGTTGAGATTGTCGTAGGTCATTATCATGAATCCGAAGCCCGTATAGTTGCCGTCGGCGGTCTCGGCCCACGGTGCAAGCTCGGCATCGGTGAGCTGAATATTGAAAGCTCCGTAGTGGCAGTCGAGATTCAGGGTCGGATTCGTCACATCGGTCACGATACCCTCCACACCGGGAGTCTCAGCTGTGTTGAAAGCCTCCACGCGTATGTCGTTGAGGCCGTTTACGGTCACATTATACGTATAGTCGGCATTTCGGTAGCTGTTGAAGTCGGCGGCGTCATTGCCCATATATCCCAGATGAATGAGATAAGTGGCAGAGCCCGTTCGCCATACGTCCGTGCCCGTAGCAGGTGTCTGAATGGCGCCGTTTTCATCCACATTGATTTCTTCGGTGTAGTCCACGGTGCAGTTTATAAGCACATAGCTTGCCATATTGTTCGGCGTCCATTCGCCGTCGGGACACAGTGCGGTGAAGATACCGGTGTTGGTCCTGTCGTCGGCTTTAGTCTGCGCATCGCGTGCCTTGTAGATTTCTTCGGGTGTGCCGGTAGCGGTTATAGTGCCCTTATGTTTGTTTTCGGCCTGCCAGAAATTGAAAGTGTAGCCGCCGTTGCCATCGGGCCTGATGAACGACGAGGTAGCAGAATAGCTTTCGGAGCTTACGTAGTAATTGCCCTTGGTTTCCTCGGTGCAGTCGTCGCCGAAGTTGGCCGTGGTTCCCGTGGCATCGTCGGCCGGACGCTCGTAGAGCCACGAATAGCGCGGCACATTGATAACCCTGTAGGAGTTGGGGGTTACCCTCACTTTAGCGTTGCCCGAGCTGATATTGAAATTGATTTGCGACACCACGCGGCGGAGATGTATGGCTCCGTCAAGTGTGAAGGTGCCGTTTGTGGCTGTAGGTATGGTATAGGATTTGATATTCTCATGCTGCCACTGCGCCAGGGGCACCGTGTGCTGGGCCTCTATCTGTACGGCGTTTGTAAATGCGCCGCACATCACAAGGGGTGTCTGCGGTGAGTTGATGGCTGAATAAGTAGAGGGAGCCACTACACCCACGTTCAGAAAATCGGGCCATGTGCGCACGTTTTCGAGCAGCTCCGACAGCGGACGCGCGGTCGCCGGAGCGCTCTTGAGCACGCCGTTGTTCTCCACATTCGCCACTGCCACGATATACGAGGGTCCGCTCTTGGTGGTAATGGTCACATCGTGGAGAGCCGGCTCTGTGTCGGCGGTGCCGGGAGTCACTTTGACCCAGCCTATGGTGCCCGACTCGGCATCGGTTTTCGATGTCATCTGGCCGGTGACGGAGCTGAAGGTAGCCACCCAGAGCGACTGCACCGTGTTGAGCTGGGTCTCGCTGAGGTCGGCGCGCGACTGCACCGTGGGCTCGTTCAGCTCCACTGGCACGGTAATCACCATGTCCTCGCCGGCCACAACATAATTGGGTATATCAAGCTCGTCGCTGCACGACGGCAGACACAAGGCTGCCGCCGCTGTCAGCAATATATATTTTATACTTGAACTAAACATTGACATCAGTTTAACATCAGTTAAAAGGAGGTATTGTGATATTGACTCCGGTCATCGGGCACACCGTCCAGTTGGCCGTAAGCGACCCGTCGGTATTTATTTTGGTTATCTCGTAGCGGTAGATGTGATTGCGCAGAATCTCGTTGAGAGGGGCCTGATAAGCGCCCTCGGAATATGTGCCCATGCGGAAAGGAAGCACCAGCGATTCCGTTGTACCGTCGCCTTTGGTGGTGATGCGTATATACGGATTCTGTGTGACTGTGATGCCTTCGGCGGGATTCGAGAATTCGTAGACATACGCCGACCATACGGGCTCTTTGTATTCGCGGGCATTCTGTGCATCGCTGTCGTAGGCCATATCTATTGTCATTTCCTGGGTGATGCTGCCGGCAAGCTGGTCGTTGTCTGAACTGAAAGCCGGCGGATTGAGGTATCCGCAGTTGAGCGGCACCGAAGGCGAAATCACCTGCTGGGTCTCCGGCAGAGTCACATCGCCGCGCATCCACTGGCTGTAGAGCGGCAGCTGATTGCCGCGGTTGAAGAATCCCACGACTTCTGCCTTGTTGATACGGCACGGGTCGTTGCCGACGACGTTTTCGTCATATGTGCCTATATAGTTGGCTTTGTCAATGACCTCGATTTTTGCGAGCGCACGGAGCATGTTGAGCGTGCGGCCCTGTGCGCCGGCCGAGAGGTCGACAGGCGACTCTTCGGTCGATGCCTTCAGCTCCGATACAGACACGGTGAAATGCTGAAGACCGGCCATGGGGAATTTCTGGGCTATGTCGATATAGGGCGCCGACATCAGACTGCTCGGCACGGGCCTGGCAGTGAGAAGGGTGTTCTGACGGGCATTGCAGAGCTGCTCCACGGTTGTGGCGCCGCGCTCGGCTCCGGCCCACGGCGCGCCCATTGAGTTGCCGTTGGCAAGCGCCATGATGAAGAAAGTGAGACTCGTTCCGTCGGATGCCTGCTCGAAGTAGGGCTCCTCGAAGGTAGCCAGAGCCGTATACTCGCCCGAGGCGCCGTCGGCTGTGACGACAGGCCTCAGGAACTGCAGAAACCTCTCGTTGCTGTCGAAGAGCAGAAACTGCATGCTGCTGATGTCTATATAGTCTTCGGGCGCCGAACCGGGCATATCGCCCTCGATATCGGCGGCACGTGAACGCTTGTCCTGATTCGATATGACATCGAAGCGTATGCTCACGCCCCCCGGCTTTACCACGGGGTCGGGCTCGTCGGGCGGGCAGTCGTAATTGTCGGAGACACAGCCGGCGAAGCTCATCGCTCCCAGCAGTGCCGCTGACAATCCGTATGAAATATTTTTCAAAATACTGTTCATAGTACGCTCAGAAGCTGAAATGCCAACGCAATTACATATCCACATCCTGAGGAGGCACAACGCGCCATCCGTTGATGTATATTCTTGTCTTGACCCATGTCATGCCTTCGCCGATGAAGAACATCATCGTGAAGTCGTCATAGCAGTCGAGATAGTTCTGGTCTCCGTCGATTTTATTGTATTTGCCTTTCACAAGCAGCAGATACTTAATCAGGGGGATTGACAGCACCTCTTCGCCGGTGCTTTTAAGCCGCACGGTGAGACGCTGGGGCATGCCGGCCATAAGGCGGCTCGTGGTGAACTCGGCAAGCACGCCGGCAGGGATTTCGGGGTCTTCCATAGTGCCGCGGCCTTCGGGACGGTCGAACGACGAGTAGGTCTGCTCCACGCTCCACGGTGTGTACACAAACTCGTCCGACTCCGGCATCACTTCGTTGAGCCAGTTCAGGCGGTTGTTATGGCCGGTGATTTCGAAAGTGAACTGCGAGGCGTCGAGCGGACGACCGTCGACATTCTGCAGCAGCACGCTCAGGTGGTTGGTGTCGCGGGTGAGATATACCGGGCCGACTGTGGTCATGCCCCACGCTTCGGGGAAATCGACATCTGCCGACATGCCGTGGAAGAGCTTGTGTATGTCGGACGACGAACTCAGCGCCGCGCCGCTGCCGCTCAGCGGCAGTGTGGCACCGAAGCCGCTCATGGCCGCGCCGTCGCCGAGGCCGAACCTCACCGCGTCGGGCGCAAGCGACTCGCCTTCGCACCACGCAAGGAGGTCGTACTTGCCGGGCACCACTTCCACCTCCATGAAGTAGTCGTTGATTTCGCTCACGTTGCGGGCCTCGCTCTTGCTGTATACGAGACGGCCGCCCTTGTCGTAGATATTGAGGTGCACGGTCGTAACCTGAGAACCGAAAGCATCGGCCTGTAAGACATTCTTCACAAAGCGGAAGGCAACGCGGTAGTTGATGGCACATCCGCTCTGGTCTTCATATACGGCGTCGCACGACGTTAAGCCGCAGACATAACCGAGCAGCACCACTGATGTAAGAATCTGTTTAATCCAATTATGCAGATGCCACGTTCTCATTTGTTCGTCTATTGTTTGATTCGTTTATTATTGGTGATATTATAGTGTGCGGCACTCACGCCGCCGATAGTTTTCAAGTCAGGGGCGCATCAAATCATGCGCAATGTAAAAGGAGAGAAACATTTTTTTAGTCTCGGCGGGTTTGTAACCCGACGCTAAAGAGAAGATTTAGTCTCGGCGGGTTTGTTACCCGACGCTATAGAATTCCGCCCTCTGTTGTAGGGACGCGATTCTTCGCGTCCGCCTCTCTAAAGGGAAGTCCCGGCGGGGTTAGTCTCGGCGGGGTTGTAACCCGACGCTAAAGAGAAGATTCCCGACACTAAAGAGAAATATACGGACGCGCCACCGGCCGATGATACGTGCCGAAGGCACGTCCGTACAATATTCAGTTAATCAAATCTTGCGATTTTTTCAATAGCAGAGAGTTATCAGAGAATTACACCCTGAGCAGGAACAATACGCCAGTTGAGCACCTTGAGCGAGTACTTGATGTAGTAGTTGTAGGTATCCATCGGAGTGATGATAGGATAGTTGAGGTCAAGTACGCCGTCGCCGAGACCGTTGATGCCGTTAATGTTGATGGTGTAGACATGGTTACGTACGAGGCCGAAGTCACCTGCACGTACATTTGCCCAGTTTGCAACAGTTCCGTCAGCATTGAAGGGGTTGGCATCACCAGTACGAACATCTTCTGTAGCGCGGAGGTGCTTGATAGGAATACCGAAGTAAGCAGCGCCCTGAGTGTAAGCCTTGGCATAGTTGAGCTGGCCGGCGAGCTGACGGTTTACATACAGCATTTGTGTTGCGTTGGCAATAGGCTCCCATGTTTCCGAGCCTACAGGCTTGTAGTAAAGCATATTGCCATCCTGAGGCAGAGTGGTAAGCTGCAGGGTCATGCATTCCTCTGAGATAGCATTCTTGGCACGGACAGTTGCATCGGGATGCCGAACAACGACACCGGCACGAGCTGCTCTGAGCAGCGTGCCGTTTGCATCGGTAGCCACAATCTGCTGGTCGGCGAGCATGGCGTCGAGAATGGTCTGGTCACCGGTGTTTGCGTCTGTGGGAACAGCGCCGATGAAATATATATCATTGTTCCAGATTGCGAACGAAGTGTTGGCGGCAAGAGCAGTTCCGTTTTCGTTAGTAAGAGTATACTTACCGGTAAGGAGCACTGAGGGAGCGGCTGCATTGGGGTTGATTGAATGGAATGCATCAGTACCCATTGTGTTCTCAAGGGCATAGCGTGTCACAGCGGTGTTATTGTTGGCAATTGCGCTGCCGTTTGCGCCGTTAACCTGATTGAAGCTGTAGTATTTGAGAGCATAAGGAGCTACAACTACGCCGGCACCGGTGCCTGTAGTCACTTTGTCGACGATATTATCCGATACACGGGGGAAGTCCGTAGCATAGAAAGAAGGCGAGCACGCCCAGTAGCTGCGGTGAAGAGTTGCATCATTCCAATAGGTATTGCTCCAGCCTGCGCCAAGATATGTGTCAACTTCTGCCATAGAAGGAATTGCAGCATCGGTTGCCGCTGTGGTCGCGAAACGCTTGATAGCATACATTGTAGGAGCATCGGCGGTCACTGTCCATGCCGAGGGCACGAAAGTAAGGTTATAGCCGCCCAGAGCTACAGTATTAATTGTTGCTGCAGCATCCCCGGCAGCATTGGTGAACTTTACATCAACCCTTGCGGCGCGGCGCTCGATGTAGATGTCGACAACATCACCGCCGGTAGCAGCCTCTGCCTCAGCTTTTGTAGCGAAGAGCTGACCGTTCTGAATAGGAGTACCGCTGATTTTCACATTGTTCTGACCCGAAACGGCATCTGTGCCGTAATAAACGGAGTTGTTCATGGCAAATCTGTTGGCACCATCGAGATAACCTGAACGCTCGATGTCACGATAGCCGTTCATTGCTGTACCGTCTGTTACTCCGTCCCAGCTTACAGGATTGGCGAACACCAGTACATAAGCGGGCAGTGCCTGACCCTGAGCAAGATTTACCTCCACTATAGCAGTCTTAATTTTGTCTACTGAAGGTGCAGCCTGGTCTGTAGTTGCGTCAACGAAGTCATAATTTGTCTCTGAGACATCGTCGATAGCATTGCCTGCAGCATCGAAGAAACGGAACTGAAGAGCACCGATTGCACTTTCGGCAGTAGTACCGTCAAGGAAGTGCTTGGTGTCATTAGTAGCACGCGAAGCGGCGTTGACATCGGAGATTGCTACACGGAGGTAGACTGTCTTTTCGGCTTTGTCATTCTGCACGCCGCCCGGCTCGTCTGAGGAGCATCCGGTCATGGCAAGCGCCATTGCACTGCCTGCGAACAGACCGAAGAATAATTTAGCATTCATAGAATTGAACTAAAATTGGTTATTAAAGGAGTTGATTGATTGTATTTCATTTGTTGATGCCGGCTTTGCTGTCGGCATAGCGCTGATATTCTCTGAGCTGCGCCACGGCATCGGCTGTCTCAGCCACTCCGGCTGCGGCGGCCTGCTCAAAGAGGCGGTAGGCAGTGTCGTAGTCGCCGCGCTTGGCGGCGAGTATGCCGCGGGCATATACGGCCTGAGGAGCGCCGCCGGCCTTTGCCAGATATGCTTCGGCACGGTCGAGTTCGTCGCGTCCGAGGGCTATGTTGGCGGCGTTGAGATTTGCCACGGGGTCATCGGGATACATGCGCACGGCGATTTCAAACACTTCGCGGTATTCGTCCGAACCGGGTTCGAGGCTCTGTGCGAGGATGTACATCTCGTGCAGGCTCAGCTTCTGGGGCGTGGTCTTTATAAGTTCGCGGATTTCGTTCACGTCGGCATAGGAGCGTATCACATATTCAACAGCGTAGTCGGAGTGACGCAGACCGGGGTATACGTTCTCGAGCAGGAATCTGTACTGCTCAGGGTAAGTCGACTTGAGCTTCCACTCGCGTGCGTCGGGAGCGAGAGAGGTCATGCCGATTACGGCGAGTATGCCGTCCTTGTTCTCGATGTCAGACGACTCCACATAGCGGCGCAGACCGGTCCAGTCCTCGGCCACCCAGCCCGATTTGATAATCGAGGGGTCGAATGAGTAGAGGCCGCGCACATATTTCACCAGAGCCTCCGTACGGCCCTGTGCAAGGCGCTCGTTGTTGGCAAAGGGGCCTTCGGGCGAAGCGAAACCTTCGATAGCCACCGACACAATGCGTGTGTCCTTGTCGTCGCGCAGCACGTCGATAGTGCCGCGTATTTTCTGCAGCTCCTCGGGGTTGCGGCGGTAGTCGGGCCGGATTTCGGTGCGGTTGACGGGGAAGTCGATATATGCCGAGCCGCGCACCTCACGCTGCTTCACCTTCTCCACAGCAGGAGTGACGAAAGCGAAGAGGGGGGCAAACACGCGCTCCTTGAAGTCGAGCACTGCAAGGTCGTACTCATGGTCGGAGATGGGGTCGCAGCCGCAGCCGCTCACATTCTCGGCCACCGACAGTGTGGCTGTCTCCATCCACTGCTGATAGGGAATGACCTCGGAGTACTCCACTGTGCTGCCGGCACGGAACAGACGTGTGCCTTCCGGAAGAGCATTGTGGCGCTCGTGCTGTATGTAGCGGTTGCGTCCGGCCACCACTACCTGCGGAAGCTCGAGGATTGAGTCGCCGAAAGCGAGAATCGGCGTATATGCGATTTCGCGGTTTGACTTCAGCTTCAGTGCCGAGAAGTCGAGCAGCATCGACACGAAAAGCTTGTTGTCGGAGCGCTCTACCTGCAGCGCCTGCACGCACGGCAAGCTATCGTCCTGCATTGCTACGGGTGTGGCGGCGTTTGCCGGGGCTGCCGCAGTCAGCAGACCGAGGGCAGCTATTATTAATGTATGTATTTTCATACTGACTTGCGTAAATGCGTGTTTGTTATTCAGAATACGTATACGATGTTTATGGCTGCCTTGGTCGGCCCTACGTAGTTATGTACGCGTCCGCTCTCGAGCTTGCGGCCGCAGCGTGTGCAGGGAAATTTGTCGGAGCGCGTATAGGCCCAGCCTATGCCGAGCTCGGCCTCGAGATTCCAGTGCTTGTTCAGAATCCATGTGTAGCCGTAGCTGATGCCGGCGCCCACAAACCAGCCTTCGTAGCGTGAGTCTTTCAGTTGAGAGAAATCGGTGCCGAGGAACTTGAAATCAAGGTCGAGACCGCCGACATTGTACTGACCGCCCATAAGGTGCGCTCCTACGAAGTGACCTCCCATGGCCTCGCAGAACCAATAGCGCACGCCCGGCTGCACTGCCCAGTGCTTCCAGCGGCGGTTGTGACTCAATGTCCAGAAATTGAAGCTTGCCGGCACATCAATACTCCACCGCGGGGCGACTCCAACCTCAACTCCGACATTGACATCAAGCAAGGCATCATCAATAAGATTGGTTTTGACGGCGACATCCTGAGACATTAAAGGATGGGCTATTCCGGCAACAAGAATTGCCAGAAACAGAATGATTGGTTTCATTATATTATGTCTTGTTTTCTTCATAGTTCCGATTTCTTCACGGTGCATTATAATGAATTAGGAGCGTGGCACTGCCATTGTAAACCAGTTGTAATATCTTCAGTCCGGTACTTCTCTCCGTAAGAGAAGTATACCCGACTGCAAAGTTATAATCTTTTTTTTGAATGTCGCTAAATTTTCAACAACTTTTTTTTTCGTTTTTTAAACTTTTTTTCGATTGTTAACCATGGAGCCCGATTTTTAAGTTAAAACGAAGCGGCGGCTGTGTAACCCGACGCTATATCGGTCTCGGTATCGTATGGGGAACCGTCCCCAAACTTTGGAGCTCAGGACGACATCGTGGCTATGACCGTCCTGCTGCGCAGTCAAAGACGACGTAGTGGCGGAGCCACGCGATTGTCTCTAACCCCGTACGCAGTACGGGGACATCGGCTAACTCACACAGAGTGGCGGAGCCACGGTATTGTATGAGAGAGTTTTCAGTCTCGTCGGGTTTGTAACCCGACGCTAATCCGACAAACCCACCGTGACTAAAGATTAAATTCACCGAGACTCAGTAGCAGAATGTCAGAGTGCCACCCTTGACTATGTCAGCGTGATGGAGCTGCATATCCTGGAGTTTCTTGCCGTTCAGTTTCACGCATTTTACCGGTGCGTCGGGGCGCTTGCGGCCCTTGGTCTTAATCACGAACTTATTGCCGTTCGACAGATTCAGAGTCACCCTGTCAAAAATCGGAGATACAAGTTCGTAAACATCGCTGCCAACGAGCATAGGATAAAAACCGGATGATGCGAAAACATACCAGGCGCTCATCGCACCGTCGTCCTCATCCATTTCGGGGCTGTAACCCACAGGCTCATTCTTGAACGCGCGGCCCACATAAGGCACAGGATACTCGGCGTTGCCTCCGTACACATGAATCATATTGTCGTCGGTAAGCAGGCGCCGCACTATGGCCTGCGAACGCTCAGGCGCGCCGAAGCGGTTGAAGAGGAACGGCACATGTATATCGGGCTCATTGCCCTGATTGTACAGATTGTTATCGAAGAAATAGCTCAGCTGCGAGCAGAGGCTGTCGCGTCCCGCCCACTCAATCATGCGGTCTATGTACTGTGGCGCCGCCCAGCGGTACTGCCACCGGGAGCCCTGATAGAGACCGTTGTTCTTCATCACCTTGAACGCCGGAGTCACGTTCATGAACTCCTCTTTCCACGTCTTTTCGAACACACTGTCGGCATATGCCGCATATTGCCTGCTGTCGGTCTTCTCCCCTATGATTTCGGCGAGCTGCGCGAGAGCCCACAGGTCGTACACCGACTCCAGGCAGTGGTCGGGCGAATCATAGTAAAGCTCCGCGGCCTCCTTCTTCATACCCTCGTAGCCGGGACGCAAATCGAAGTCCGTGATGCCCTTGCGGTAAGCGTCGAGCAGAAGTATGGAGGCGTGTTCGGTGCGGACATTGACGGTCGGCTCGAAGGGTGTCGACCAGTTCTTCTTGCCGGTGCGGTACAGATGCACCAACGCCTGACATATATCGCTCATGCGTTCGGGATGCGTCACGACAAGGAGGGGAAATTTGGTGCGGAATGTATCCCACAGCGACCATGAACCGTACACGCGCCGTCCTGCAGCATCGTAGACTTTGCCGTCGGTACCGATATATGAACCGTCGGGCGATGTTACGTCGGCCGGTGACAGAAACGCACGGTAAAGCGATGTGTAAAATATAGCTTTGTCGTCTTCGGTGCCTCCTTCAGGCCTCATCACCGTGAGCTGTCGATTCCAGTCGTCAAGTGCCGCCGTACGCACGTCCTCAAATGTCTTGCCCGCTGCGTCCTTCATCAGTTTTGCCGATGCCTCAGCTGACACGGGCGATACGGCAACGCGAACTTCCACGTCATTTTTGGTGTTCTGTGCGAAATCGAGCACCACTTTGGCACCGTTCTGTTCCGCTACAGTGAACGGCTCCGACGATGCGAAATCGAACCACAGCTTGTAGCGGCCGTGCGAACAGAGATTTTTCGATGTGAGCCAGCCCGAAATAGTGTTTGAGCCTATCGTGCGTATTTCGGCCTCAGCGCCGCCTATGAGACATGCGGCGAAGTCAACCGTCATCACCGGTTTCACCCCGGCCGGATATACGTAGCGCTCCACGGCTACATTGCCGGTGGTGGTGAATTCGCAGCTGACGCCGTTGTCGAGTGTCACGCCGTAGTAGCCCGGAGCAGCATTCTCTGTTTCCTTGACGAGCTTCAGTCTGGCCGACGGTACGTCGGGGATAATCCTGACATTTCCACCCCCTCCGCTGCATCCCACGCCCGACGGACGGTTGATTGAGATGCCGCTGATGTCGCTTATGAGATAGTCATATCCCGAATGCTGACGGGGTGTGCAGTCCGGCCCCACTGCCAGCATTCCGAACGGCACGGCCGCAGCCGGAGTTACCTGACCGTTATCGCCGGCGGTGCCCATAAAAAGATTCACATATTCCCACGGAGCCTTTGCGTTTTTCTTATCAGCGGCCATGGTTCCGAGCGGAAGCACAGCCATAATAAAAAACGCAGCAGCCTTAAGTATCAGTTTTTTCATCGTTTCAGGTTTTAGATAGTGCAAAGGTACAGAAAACCCCCGGTTTCACAAGGCGAAACCGGAGGTTTTATTTCGCACGATTCAGGCGAGCCTCATCAGTCGGAGCCGGATGAGGCTGTCGCAGCAGGCAAGAGGAGTGGCGTAGCCACACAGTTGTGGTTAACCCCAAACGCAGTTTGGGGACAGTAGAGTGAGGAAAGCGAGTGGCGAAGCCACGATATAGTGAATTAGCACTATCACAATACCGTGGCTCTGCCACTCTATATGGATTTTGAGCCTCAGCACCCCAATCTGCGAATGGGGTTAACTACTAAATCGTGGCTCCGCCACTTCTGCTTCGGAAGCGTGCATGTGATAACTATAGTTACGAGAGTGTTAAGCCTCACCCGGCGCTGCCGGATGAGGCCCCGATACATTAATTAAGGCCCTTAAAGTCTTTATCGACCTTAAGGACCTTAATGACGAATTTTATTTCTCAACCTTCAGCGACTTGTCCTCGTTGCCCTCCGCGAGAGGATTCCACCCCTGCGCGCGCAACGGGAACTCCGCACCGTCGCGGGTAATCATGGCGCAGCCCAGTTCGGGCTTCGTGACATAGCCTATCACATGCACGCCTTTGAGTTCCTTCACCTTGTCGTGGTCGGTAAGCGGCACCGTGAAGAGCAGTTCGTAATCCTCGCCGCCGTTGAGAGCCGCAGTGACGAGATTCATGTTCAGCTCTTCGGCCATTACAGCCGTCTGATAGTCAATCGGAATACGGTCTTCATAGATTCGGCAGCCCGTATCGCTCATCTTGCAGATATGAAGCAGCTCCGACGAGAGGCCGTCGCTTATATCAATCATCGACGTAGGCACGATGCCTTTTTCAGCGAGTTCCCGCACAATATCGATGCGGGCTTCGGGCTTGAGCTGTCGTTCTACCAGATACTCCTTGCCGGCGAAATCGGGCTCGAAATCGCTGCGTCCGGCCGATGCGGCCTTCTCGCGTTCGAGCAGCTGCAGGCCCATATATGCCGCCCCGAGGTCGCCCGACACGCATATCAGGTCGGTGTCGTGAGCGGTGCTCCGCTTCACGGCTTTGCCATTCGGTGCCTCGCCGATACATGTGATTGAAATCACCAGGCCCTGATTCGACGACGATGTGTCGCCTCCCACAATGTCCACCCCGTATTGCTCGCAGGCTATGCGGATGCCGGCATAAAGCGCCTCGATATGTTCCACCGTGAAACGCTTCGATATGCCGAGCGACACAGTGATTTGGCGCGGATAGCCGTTCATGGCGCATACATCCGAGAAATTCACCACGGCAGCCTTATAGCCTAAGTGCTTCAGCGGCACGTACGTGAGGTCGAAGTGCACGTTCTCAAGCAGAAGGTCTGTCGTCACGAGAATGTCACGGTCTGCCGGATAGTTGAGAATGGCGCAGTCGTCACCAACGGCGCAGGCAGTGGTGTCGTTCACGCTTTTGAGCCCTTCGGTGATATGGTCAATCAGCCCGAATTCGCCGAGCTGCGATATTTCTGTTTCTTTTTCAGACATAATTATATTTTGATATCAGCAGCGCTCCACCATGGCCTGCACGAGCGCTTCCACTGTCGGCTGCGCGAGCACGGCTGCCTGCTGCACTTCTTCGTGAGAGGGAGCCACAAGGATATCCTTGCCTCCGAGGTCAGTGATTACCGAAAGACCGAACACACGCATCCCGGCGTGATTAGCCACAATGACTTCGGGTACGGTGCTCATTCCCACGGCATCGCCGCCGATTACACGGAAGTATTCATATTCTGCAGGAGTCTCGAATGTCGGACCGGTAGTACCTACGTAAACGCCGTGCATCAGGCGCAGGCCCTTCTCGTCGCCGATAGCGTCGGCAAGCTTGATGAGTTTATGGCTGTAGGCTTCTGTCATCGCCGGGAAACGCGGACCGAGCTCGTCGTAGTTGTGACCGCGGAGAGGATTTTCGGGGAAAAGATTGATATGGTCTGTGATTATCATCACGTCGCCCACCTTGAATTCCTTGTTCATGCCGCCGGCGGCGTTCGACACGAAAAGCGTCTCCACGCCAAGCTCCTTGAAGACACGCACAGGGAAAGTCACGGTCTTCATGTCATAGCCTTCGTAATAATGGAAGCGGCCCTGCATCGCAATCACGGGCTTGCCTCCCATACGGCCGAAAATAAGGTTGCCGCTGTGGCCCTGTACTGTTGATACGGGGAAATTGGGTATCGAAGCGTAGGGTATGAATTTCTTGTCGTCGATATAGTCGACCAGTGAGCCGAGGCCCGTGCCGAGAATTATGGCGATTTTAGGCATTTCGGGAGCCTGCTTGCGCAGGAAATCGGCTGTTTCTTTAATTTTTTCGAGCATAGATTGCATGGTTTTATGTTGTTCTTTGTCAGAGATAAACACACGGCGAAGCCAGGGGGTTCACCGCTTCGCGCCTCAATTGCGCGAATTAAGTCTCTCTTTGATGCGTTTTTCTATTTCGTCCACTATCGGCAGTTTCTCTCCGAATGTGTCGAATTCCACCTCTATCGGCAGATAATAGGTAATGGCCTTGAGCTCGTGCGGATAGTAGGGATTCGCGGCCAGACGCACCGCATCCTTCTCCGTAGTCACTATTATCCGCTGGTTGCCGCGCACGTCCTTGCGGTAACGCTCCAGAATATAGGCGATGTCCTTTTTGGTATACTGGTGATGGTCGGGGAAGATATCCACCTTCACTTTGGCACCAAGGCTCTTGAGATAGCGTATGAAAGGACGCGGATTGCCTATCCCCGCAATCGCCAGAATGGTGTCGCCGCTGTTGAGCCAGTCGAGATAAGGCACGCCGGTGGCGACATCAGGAAATACCGGCTGGAGGGGCAGATAGTGATAATGCGAGAAATACAGCTCCTGCGCCGGCATGAGGTTATAGTCGTTGGTCGCGACTCTGAAATCAAGTGGCTTGAGGTCGGTGGGACATTTGGCCACTATCACTATGTCGGCTCGGTTTATGCCACGGGCAGGTTCACGCAGATGGCCGTAGGGAAGCATATGGTCTTCCGACAGCGGATGATTGTATTCCGTTATCACAACCGACACCGTTGCTTTCACATAGCGGTGCTGGAAGGCATCGTCCAGAATTATCATCTCCAGTCTGGGGTCAAGTCGCAGAAGTTCTGTGATACCGGCCACGCGGTCCTCGCATACGGCCACTGTCACTTCGCCGTGGAACTTGTGATATATCTGATAGGATTCGTCGCCTATGTCACGCGGAGTGGACGTTGCGCCGGCCATAATGAAGCCCTTGGTCGACCGGCGGTAGCCACGGCTGAGTACAGCTACCTTGCGGCTCTTGCGGAATGCATCAACAAGATACTCAACATGCGGTGTCTTGCCCGTGCCTCCCACGGCAAGATTGCCAACGCATACCACCGGTATGTCAAATTCTTTCTCTCCGAAAACCTTCCAGTCGAAGAGCTTATTCCTCATATAGGTAATGCCGCCGTAGATTTTCGAACACGGCAGCAATACCAGTTTGGCGGCAAGAGAGCGTTTCCTCATGGCTCGGAAGGCATTTTTATCGGTTAGCGAATTTCAACGGGTTCCATTCGGGCCTGCACGGGATTCATCGAGCGCAGGCGCTTTACGACACCGAGAGCGCGGAGGGTTTCGGCATCCAGTTCGGAAGCCAGCCTGGAATCAACGGCAAAATTTGCGTTCTTGAGAATCTGTTCCCATATCTCTTCCTCATGCGAAGGGTACGCCTTAACGTGCGAGGAATTCATGTCCAGACGGTCGGCCAAGGCCTTCACTGTGGCGTCAAGACTGCCCAGACGGTCGACAAGACCGAGCTGAAGGGCTCGTCCGCCAATCCATACCCGGCCTTCAGCTATCACTTTCACCGAGTCCTGGGGCATATGGCGTCCTTCGGCGACACGGCCGGTGAAGCGGTCGTACATATCCTCGACACTGCGCTGAAGTGCTGCATGCTGCTGGGCCGTCATCGGCTGCATAATGCTTATGCCGGCAGCGTTCGGATTGGTCTCCACCGTGCTGAAGCTGATGCCGAGCTTACCCGTCACAAGACCCGACATATCGGGAATCATGCCGAAAACTCCGATTGAGCCAGTAATGGTACTGCGGTCGGCAAAAATCGAATCTGCGCCGCAGCTGATATAATAGCCGCCCGAGGCTGCATAGTCGCCCATCGACACATAGAAGGGCTTGCCTTTGCTTTTGAAATATTCGAGCGATTCCCAGATTTGTTCGGAGGCAAAAGCACTGCCGCCTGGAGAGTTTACACGCAGCACAAGGCCTTTGACATGCTCGTCATCGGCAAGTTCCACGATATCCTTTGTCACGGCAGAACCCACAATGCCTTCGTCGCCTTCGTCAACGATATCACCGACAGCATAATAGACCGCAATATGGTCTTTGTCACCGTCGAGGCCCGGCAGTTCGGGAGATGCCAGATAGTCGGCCGGCGATATGAGACGCACATCGTCTTTGTCTTTCAGGCCGGACACACGACGCAAAGTCGCGTCAACCTCACGGTTGTATTTGAGCGATGTGGCAAAGCCTCCGTTCACAAACTCCGTTGCGGGCCAGGTCGCCGTAAATTTCGGAGCAATCGAGTAGATGCTGTCCACCGGCATCGAACGGGCCGAAGCAATTGAGCCTGCCACGGCTGCCCATATTGAATCGCAGTATTGTTTCATCTGCAGGCGCGCCGGTTCGCTCATGGAAGTGAGTATGAAAGGCTCTACAGCGCTCTTATAGGTGCCCACTTTTACTATCTGCATCTTCACGCCCAATTTGTCCAGCAGACCGGTGAAGAAAGGCGATGCACCGCCCACACCGTGAATGTCAATCGCTCCCATAGGATTGAGATAGAGGCTGTCGGCCATAGCGGCAATCATGTAATCGCCCTGTGTGTAGGCATCGCCGTAAGCAATCACGGGTTTGCCGGATTCCTTGAACTCAGCCAGCGCCTCAAGAACCTCCTCACGTGATGCCGGTGCCATATATGCGCCGCCGCATTCAATATAAAGTGCCTTGATACGGTCGTCGTCAGCAGCCTTGCGGAGCGAACGGAGCATCTCGTCAAGCGTCAGGGACTCCTTGTCGAAATTCTGAATCATCTGCAGGAAGGGCTGCGAGGAATAGCGTTCGGCAACCTCGCCCGACAGATTGAAGTGAAGTATCGACTTGTTCTCCACTTTGACGGCGGAGTCGCCCGCTGCAGAACCAATTGCGACACCTACCGCAACTGCACCCACCACAAAGAAAAGTATCAGGGAAATCCAGAACCCGGCCATGGTGCCGAGCATCGAGATAAAGAATTTTTTCAGCATCTTATGTTGTTTTTAAAGCTTTTACGCGTAATCCGTATATCTTGAATCGCACCCGGCTCAACACCGGCCGCATAATTTTTACAAAGTTAACACATAATTATTAATAAGGCAAATCTTTTTTCAACGCACTCCCTCCACATCCATTTTTGTCTCACGCACTGAGCTTCAGCGAAGCATCAAAGCAAAATATAAGAGCGCAAAAAACGGGCCTGCCCTCTCCCGAGAGGCAGGCCCGTTTTAGCATACATTCTTCAGAAATCAATCACAGCTTCCCGAGTATAGTCGACACATACAGACTGTGGTCGCGCAAATCAGGACGGCCTGCGGCATTGCCTTCACGGTCAACTATGATATAGTACGGGATTCCGTCCACGTTGAAGTGCTCGCGGATTTTACGAATCTGCTCCTCGTTCAAACGGAAATGATGTCCTTTTATATCCGGAATCATTGTGAGATAAGTATTGACAGGCGATGACTCGTCAGCGATATATATCCACACGATATCGTCCGACGCAAGTTCCGAACTCTTCAGTGGCTCGTTGGCTGCAAGAGCGGCACGACACGGGCCGCACCATGTGTTCCACAAATCCACAACCACCACTTTGCCCTTGTAAGGCTTGATGATTTCCTCGAATACTTTGTCGGCGGCTACTTCGGGAGTAGGTTCTACAAGTTTGGCGGCGGCCGAGCTGAGCAGTTCTTTCACTTCCTTCTGCCGTGCCTCCACGGCCTGTGCGAGTGCCGGATATGCCGATGCTTTGAGGCTGTTGAGACTTGCCTCGTCGAGCTGTGCCGACGAAGCCGCCTTGTATGCCTTGTTGTATGCCGCCAGTGTGTTGAACATCGTCACGTCAACCCCGGCATTATTCCATACATCGGCACGCGCAAGATAGCTCGGACGTGTAGTGCCGTACACATACAGCAGCTTCGGATTGTTGAGGTCGAACATTGCCGCCACTTCACGCGCACGTTCGGCCGGAATCTCCGCTGTAACTGAATCAGCCGGCACCGGAGCGTTCCACAGTTCGTGCGAGGCCATATAATTATGATTGAGGATGTTGCGGGCCGTAGCAATAGCTTGTATCATATTTGCCTGCAGGCTCAGCGTCTTGTATTCCTTCACGACCGGAGCTGCATCAAGCGCGTTTATCGAATCAAGATTAGCCTTGTAAGCACTGATGACATAATCCGTATATTCGTCGCCGTTCATATGGTAATCGCCGAATTTGCCCGAAAAGAGGTCAAGTCCGTAATCGCCGGCTTTGGCTGCCGCGCGACTGATTCTGTCAAGACGGCCGTTGGAACCAGCATATTCGATTTCAGGCTCGACTTTACCACGAGAGCGTACCTGCATGTTGAGGTTGCCTGAGAAACGGCAGTCGCAGTCCATATCGATTGTTTCGCCGGGAAGCATCAGTACGGCACCATTAAGACCCACATCGCCTATGTAATACAGTCCAAGCTCCTCAGGGCCGGTAAGAAGTTTCTTGAATGTCGCATTGCCATTTTCATCAACATCGAGCTTTGGCAAGTCGCCTGTCTGACCGTTGAGGTCATTGACATAGTAGCTCAGCTTCGAGCCCATGGCCGGACGGTAATTGAGCAGATGTATGTTCACAGTCGTGGTGTCACACACAATGTCGGCGTCGGGGAAAACCTCTGTGCTCTCCACTCGGCTGTACTCCTCCGGAATCTGAGTTTCATATACGTAATTCGGGTCGAGCTGAATACCCCACAGCTGCCACCCGTTGGCAATATTCTCGGTGAAATCAATCGACTTGACCGAAGCCGGAATAGCCGGGAATCGCATCGTGAAACGAGCTACGCCTGAGTCGGGCATCCAGAAATACTCGCCCAACGTCATACTATCTACAGAAATTATGGGATAATGCTTGCCGTCGGCAACAAGGCTGCTTGCGCTGTCGAATCTCACCCACTGCCCCGGATTATAATGGACGACAGCATCAAGTACGGTCGACGAGTCGGTAAGTGTGATACCCTCGACACTAAGGAACATAGTATTTGCTGATTCGATGTAGGGCATCTCAATTTCTCCTCGGTTCGAGAAACTGCTGCATCCCGCCGCAAAAAGAGAGGCGGCAATGGCAACCGTGAACAAAAGTTTTTTCATTTGTTTTTAGATTATAGCCCCATTTTCGGAGCTATGGGTTATGGATTTATTTTTACAGTGGCAAAGATAACTAATTTTAAACATTTCATCAAAATTTTATTACCTTTGCAACAAATTATTTAAAGCACATATGGAAAACATTAAATTCGACAACAAAGGCGTATTAAGCTGCATAAGCCAGGACAACATAGATGCCCTCGGCGTCGAAGGCCAACAAGCCGTGAAGACACTTATCGAAGGCACTGGTGCCGGAAACGATTTCTTAGGCTGGGTACGTCTTCCTCAGGAGACACCGGCTTCTCTGCTCGACAGCATCAACGCCACAGCATCGCGTCTGCGCGACCTCTGCGACGTAGTGGTTGCCGTCGGTATCGGTGGCTCATATCTCGGCGCAAAAGCCGTAATCGAGGCTCTCAGCAACACTTTTGCCGCTTATGAGCCCGCAAAGACACGCGTATTGTTCGCCGGTCAGAACATCGGCGAAGACTATATGGCCGAACTTCAGGAATATCTCCGCAACCGTAAATTCGGCATCATCGTAATATCGAAGTCCGGCACAACCACAGAGCCCGCAATCGCTTTCCGTCTCCTCAAGGAGCAGCTCGAAGCACAGGTTGGCCGCGAAGAGGCCTGCAAGCGCATTGTGGCAATCACCGATGAGAAACGCGGAGCCCTACGCACACTCGCGACAGCCGAAGGCTATGAGACATACATCATCCCCGACAACGTCGGCGGACGATTCTCTGTCCTCACTCCCGTCGGCCTCCTGCCCATAGCAGTGGCCGGCTTCGACATCCACGCTCTTGTCAAAGGCGCTGCCGACATGGCGAAAGCCACTATCAGCGGCACAGACACACTCTCGCTCGAATATGCCAAGACACGCAACGCTCTATACCGTGCAGGCAAAAAAATCGAAATCCTCGTCAACTTCAATCCCAAGCTCCACTTCTTCAGCGAATGGTGGAAACAGCTCTACGGCGAAAGCGAGGGCAAGGATGGCAAAGGCATCTACCCTGCTTCTGTCGACGACACCACCGACCTCCACTCAATGGGACAGTGGATTCAGGAGGGCGAGCGTATTATCTTCGAGACTGTCATCTCTGTTGAAAAATCCGAGCATACTCTCACGATTCCGTTTGATGAATCCAACCTCGACGGCCTCAACTACATCGCCGGCAAGCGCATTGACGAAGTAAACAAGATGGCCGAACTCGGAACACGCATCGCACACATCGACGGTGGAGTGCCCAACATCAAAATCTCCATACCCGAAATCTCGGCTTACAACCTCGGCTCGCTCATCTATTTCTTCGAAGCTGCCGTAGGCATCAGCGGCTATCTCCTCGGCGTGAATCCTTTCAACCAGCCCGGCGTGGAGGCTTACAAGCGCAATATGTTCGCGCTCCTCGAAAAGCCCGGCTACGAAAAAGAAACTGAAGCCATCCGTGCCAAACTCTGATTCCCTCAGTTCTAACGAAATAATCGCGGCCTCAGCCGGACACCCCGGGTCCGTCGGGGTGTTCGACTCGGGCTACGGCGGCCTCACAGTGCTCCGCTCTTTGCAGCAGGCACTCCCTGAGGCCGATTTCATCTATCTCGGCGACAACGCAAGGGCACCCTACGGAAACCGCTCCTTCGACCTCATTTATCACTTCACCCGTCAGGCTACCGAGTATCTTTTCTCACGGGGATGCCAGCTCGTCATACTGGCGTGCAACACTGCTTCGGCAAAAGCCCTGCGCACAATCCAGCAGAACGATTTGCCCCGGTGGGACCCGGCACGCCGTGTCCTCGGCGTTATTCGCCCGACAGTCGAGGCCGTAGGCAATATTACCCGTACCGGAGCCGTTGGTCTTGTAGGAACTCCCGGCACCGTGGCATCGCAGTCCTATGACCTTGAGCTTGCCAAGCTGCACCCCGGCATCCGTTTTTACTCACATGCCTGCCCCATGTGGGTGCCTTTGGTCGAAAATCTTGAAAGCAACGGCCCCGGCGCCGATTACTTCGTGAAGCGCGACATTGAAGAGCTACTCAAAAAAGCGCCCGACATCGACACCCTCATTCTCGGCTGCACGCACTACCCTCTCCTGATTGATAAAATCCGGCAGTTCGCCCCCTCGAATCTACAGATTGTGCTTCAGGGCGAAATTGTTGCAAATTCTCTGCTCGACTATCTGCAAAGGCATCCCGACATGGATGCCCGAATCACGCGCAACGGCACCACGGAATACATCACAACCGAGGAAGCCGACAAATTCTCCAATCTCGCCGCGGTGTTCATGGGCAAACCCGTGAAGGCGCACCGCGAAAATCTCTGAAACGGAAAAATCCGACAACAAATCCTATGAAACATTCATATAACACCTGCGGCACCTGTTCCCGCCGCATCGATTTTGAAATAGACGAAAACGGAACACTCCACAACGTCCGCTTCCTCGGAGGATGCGCAGGCAACACCGCCGGCATCTCGGCTCTCGTCGAAGGACGCGACGCCCGCTCGGTCGCCGACACTTTGCGCGGCACTGACTGCCGAGGACGAGGCACTTCGTGCCCCGACCAGCTCGCAAAAGCGATTGACACCTCGCTCGGCGAATAAAATTTACGATTTAACATTTCACCCGGCCTGAAAAAGGCCGTTTTAACATTTCGTTTTATCGGTTTGCACTGAATGTGGATTATTCTCGCAATAGCCTCTGCCCTTTGTCTCGGCTTCTATGACATCTTCAAAAAGCTGTCCGTAAAAAGCAACAATGTGCTTATAGTGCTGCTGTGGTCCACTTTTTTCGGCGCGCTTCTAATGTCGCCCGAAATAATCACCGGCATTTCGCACGGGAACTGGGGCTTCGGCAATACCCTCACAGGGCATCTCCTCATACTCGTCAAGTCATTTATCGTGCTGGGTTCCTGGCTGTTAGGCTATACTGCAATCAAACACCTCCCCCTCACGGTTCAGGGTCCCATCAATGCCACGCGCCCCGTCCTCGTCCTCGTTGGCGCCGTATTGATTTTTGGCGAATATCTTACAATTCTTCAATGGATTGGCATATTACTCGGTTTCGTTTCCCTCTTCATGATATCGCGAATCGGCGCCCGTGAAGGTGTGTCAATGCACCACTCGCGGTGGATATGGATGGCGGTTGGCGCAACAGTATTAGGCTCTGTAAGCGCACTTTACGACAAATACCTCCTCCGGTTTTACCGCCCCCTCGAAGTCCAGGCATGGTATTCACTCTACCAGTGCGTCATAATGACAGCAGTGATTCTTATCCTCCACTCCCGCGCCACATCCTCGACACCTTTCAAATGGCGGTGGACAATTCCTTGTATATCAGTCTTTCTCACAGTCGCCGACATCCTTTATTTCTACTCGCTTTCCTTCGACACCTCATCAATTGCCACAGTATCGATGATTCGCCGCGGAAGCGTTCTCGTCTCATTTCTCTACGGCGCTTTCGTCCTCCACGAAAAAGACCTCAAACAAAAAGCTATCGACCTCGGTTTACTTTTTATAAGCCTGATACTCCTTATCATAGGGGCTAATCTGAATACAAACTGACAATGAAACCACGACTCCTCCTCTTTATTTCCATTCTGACAGCCTGTATATCTGCCGATGCCCGTCAGACAATAAACCTTGCCGGCGAATGGCAATGGCGCATCAATCCCTTTGAAAAAGAGGAGGTTGTAATGCTCCCAGGCACCATGGATACCAACGGGAAAGGTACTTCCAATGAAAACATGACCGAGACCACACAGCTGTCGCGCAAAGTGACATATTCGGGTCCCGCATGGTACAGCCGCGACATCGAGATTCCCGCCGCCTGGAAAGACTCTGATATCAGCCTTCTGCTTGAACGCACACGACCCTCGACGGTATACATTGACGGAAAACCCGTTGCTTCGTGCCGCTATCTCTCTGTGCCCCACCGCTATAATCTCTCCGAAGTTCTTACACCGGGACGTCACCGTATAACCGTGATGGTAGACAACGGCGACAGCATCCCCGAACAGATTAAAAATTCCTCGCACGCCTGCACCGAAGCGACTCAGACCAACTGGAACGGCATTCTCGGCCGCATGGAGCTCACCTCGGCACCCAGAACGCATATCCGTTCTCTCGAGCTCTACCCCGACGTCGACACTCGCTCTTTCAAAGCCGTGGCCACATTATCGCGGCCTTTCGACCGCCGTATAGGCGAAATAGAATTCCGTAGCGGCCAGAATATCGCCAAAGCCACTCTGCGACGCGGCGATACCATAGCGACTGCCGTCATCGAGCTTGGCCCTGATGCCGCCTTATGGAGCGAGAATTCTCCTGTCCGTCATCAAGTTACGGCAATAATGCCGGATATCGACACCCTCAGCCGTTACGGCGCACTGAGAAAGTTCGAAGTCAAAGGCCACCACTTTGCCGTCAACGACACGGTGACTTTCCTCCGCGGACGGCACGATGCCTGCGTTTTTCCCCTCACGGCTTTCGCTCCCATGGACACGGCATCATGGCTCGCCTATTTCCGCACAATCAAAGAGTATGGTCTCAATCATGTACGCTTCCACTCATGGTGTCCGCCCGAAGCCTGCTTCGAGGCAGCCGACATCGAAGGCATCTATATGCAGCCCGAGCTTCCTATCTGGGGTACATTCAACGAGGAGGAAGCCGCTCTGATGAGCTTCCTGCACGACGACGGCATGGCCATACAGCGTGAGTATTCGGGACACCCGTCGTTCACGATGTTCGGTCTCGGCAATGAGCTGTGGGGTGAAGTTCCTATGATGCAGAAGTTTACCGATGACTTCCGAGCTGTCGAGAACCGTCATCTCTACACTTTCAGCAGCAACGCTTTCCTTGGATGGCAGGGCAATCTTCCCGGTCAGGATTTCTGGGTTACTTGTCGCAACGGAGGCGGAGAAGGCTATGAGCCGCACACACGCGCCTCATTCTCTTTCGCCGATGCAGACGAAGGAGGAATCATGAACAATACCTACCCCAATACCACCGTAAATTTCGAAAAAGCCGTATCATCATCCCCCGTGCCGGTTATCGGCCATGAGACCGGACAATATCAGATATTCCCCCGTTTTGAAGAAATCGAAAAATACACCGGTGTCCTTGAACCACGTAATCTGCAGGAGTTCAAGCGACGTCTGGAGAAAAACAATCTCGGGGCACAGGCCGATGATTTTTTCCTTGCATCGGGAAAATGGGCGGTAGAGCTATACAAGGCCGATATGGAAATAAATTTCCGCACACCGTCAATGGCAGGCTTCCAGTTGCTTGACATACAGGATTATCCGGGCCAGGGAACAGCGCTTGTAGGCATTCTCGACTCCTTCATGGACAGTAAGGGCCTCGTTACTCCCGAAGTATGGCGCCGCTCCTGCGACAAAGTCGTCGTCATGGCCGAATTGCCTCGCCGTACCTTCACTGAAGGAGATACCCTGCGCTTCAAACTCTCTGCAGCAAACTACAGCAATCTGCCGCTTGCAGGCAAGAACCTAAGGTGGACGCTCACCGATGCCGACAGTTCGGAAATCGCAGCCGGGTTACTGCCGCTTGCCGACAGCATCGGGTATCAGACCGCAGGCGATGCCGCAGTAATAATTCCCATCACCGGGACTCCCCGCAAGCTCAGGCTTAACCTGAATCTCAGTGATACAGATATAAATAACTCGTACAGCATCTGGGCTTATCCGCAGCCAGTGAAATCGAAAAACAAGAATTTGAAGAAAGTACTCGTCACAACGGACCCCGACAAAGCTTTCGAAGCCCTGCAGGCAGGTAAAAAAGTGCTTTTTGCGCCTCCTCGCACTTTTGTCGACAGTGTCACTGTAGGCGGTCTCTTTCAGACTGATTACTGGAATTACCGCATGTTCCGCACAATCTGCGAGAATGCCGGCAAACCGGTTTCACCGGGAACTCTGGGCATTCTCTGCGACCCGTCGCATCCGGCTCTGAGCCGCTTTCCCAACGACGGGCACACTGACTGGCAATGGTATCCGATTGTAAAGGCAAGTTATCCGCTCATTCTCGACCGCCTCAACTATATGGATTATCGTCCTACCGTACAGGTAATCGACAATATCGAGCGCAATCACCGCCTCGGCCTTGTAATGGAATTCAACGTAGACCGGGGAAGGCTGCTACTGCTTATGGCTGACATGAACGCACTCGAAAAAGAACCCGAAGGGCGCCAGTTCCTGTCATCCCTCATCGAATATCTTGCCGACAGCGATACTTTCACCACACCCATCACCCTCTACGGACTGAAGGCGCTCCTGACGCAACCCGAGAAAAAGGAAGAGGTAGAAAAACTGAACAATATTTCATACGACTGAGTGTACGAACGCTCATGCCGCTGTCACTTCTCGAAATACTGCATTCTTATGTATTCTTTCGAACCGGGTCCGAGAGCGAAAAGAGCAGAATTGCGCAACCCGGGCAGCCATACAATTTCGTCATCACGCGTAAGGACCCATGCTCTGCGCTTCTGCTCGGCAGAGAAATGGGCCGACGTGAAAATATCACTCAGCAACTTTGATTTCTTTGCGCCGAACGGCACCATACGGTCGCCGCGGCGATAATGCCGCAACTCCCAGCGATGCTCTCCTTCGAATGCGACAGCATCGAAATATGCCACTGCGGGCCCAAGACCTTCGGCAATAAAATTGGATACAGACATACGGCTGATGCCGATTCTTACCGGAGATGCGATATCGTGAAGAGGATTCACCGAATATACTTCACCGGCAGCGAGATTGAGACGGCTCGCATCAAAGAGGGCAAGTATGCCATGGCTTATTTCTGCGACAACGCAGCCATCGGTCGAGCGGAAATGCGCGCCCGAGGCTGCCGAGGCAGATATCATATCGCCAATCTGGGTAAACGTGAAGCCAAGCGGCCGCAGAAATTCAAACAAAAGTGTCGGGGCCTCGGCTTCTGCACCGACAAGTTCTGCAAGCCGTATTACAGTGCCTTCGAAATATCGTCTGCGCTTCTGTTCTACTGCTTCAAGATATATGGCATTGGCAGATTCGAGATTCGCCACAGTGCGCAACACAGAATCGAGCGCACCCGGAAATGCGGCTTCCAGTGCCGGGAAAATATTATTGCGCAGCCGGTTGCGGCGATGCGCATCGGAAGCATTGCTGCTGTCAGTTATGAATGCGAGCCCCCGGGCACTCAGATACTGCTCTATTTCCTGTCTGGTGAAAGGCAGCAGAGGACGCACTACATTTCCGCTACGCGGACGCATTGATGTGAGGCCGGAAATACCAGCGCCGCGCATCAGATTGAGCATGAACGTCTCGGCACGGTCCTCGCGATGATGGCCCACCGCCACAGCCTGCGCGCACTCGCGGTCGAGCAAGTCGGCAAACCAGCGGTAACGCAGTTCTCGGCAGGCCATTTCCACCGATTCGCCGGGAAAGGCATTACGGCGCGCCGCCACATCGAAATCTCGCACATAAAGGTCGACATCAAGAGCCTCCGCAATAGCACGGCAATGATTCATGTCGCGCATCGATTCTTCGCCGCGCAGATGGAAATTGCAGTGTGCCGCACGGCAGTCATAGCCCAGACGCATGAGCACAGCTAACAGAGCCACCGAGTCGGCTCCTCCACTGAGAGCAACTATCACAGGAGCACCGGCACGCAACAACTGGCACGATGCAATAAAGTCGGCCGAACGCCGCTCGAAATCATTCAACTCAGCGCGACGCACCATTCACGACAAATTTTCGAGTTCTTTAAGCCACAGGGCAGACGATGCGTCGGAGGGCATCCGCCAGTCGCCGCGGGGCGAAAGGCATACACTGCCTACTTTAGGCCCGTCGGGCAGACACGAGCGCTTGAACTGTTGCGTGAAGAAACGGCGGAAGAATGTCTTTTCCCATTTCAGTATTGTCTCCCGCGAGTATTTGCCGTCGAATGCCTTCAAAGCGAGCGTGAGGATTCTGGTCGGGGAGAAACCATAACGCAACGTGTAGTACAGGAAAAAATCATGCAGTTCGTAAGGCCCGACGAGGTCCTCTGTTTTCTGCCTGATAGTGCCGTCGGGCTCGGCAGGAATAAGTTCCGGGCTTATTGGAGTGTCGATGATGTCGAGCAATGCCGCACGTTCCTCTTCATTGGATGTGGTATCGGCAAAATATTGTGTGAGATGCCGCACGAGAGTTTTGGGAACACCGGCATTCACACCGTACATCGACATGTGGTCGCCGTTGTATGTGGCCCAGCCGAGTGCGAGTTCCGAGAGGTCTCCGGTGCCGAGCACCATGCCTCCGGTCTGATTGGCTATGTCCATAAGCAGCTGCGTGCGTTCACGTGCCTGCGAGTTCTCATATGTCACATCGTGCACATCAGGATTATGGCCGATGTCGCTGAAATGCTGATTCACAGCCGGAACAATCGAAATTTCGCGCATACTTACGCCGAGAGCCTCCATAAGCGTGACGGCATTGTCGTGCGTGCGTCCTGTAGTACCAAAGCCGGGCATTGTAACGCCCGTAATGCCATTCTTGGCAAGACCGAGACGGTCGAAAGTCCGTGCGGCCACCAACAAAGCGAGCGTTGAATCGAGACCGCCCGAAATGCCAATAACAAGGCTCTTGCAACCGGTGGCGTTGAGACGCTGTGCAAGCCCGGCAACCTGTATGTTGATAATTTCTTCGCACCGCTCCTTCAAATCATTGTGAGCGGCAGGAACAAAAGGAAGAGGATTCACATCGCGGAGAAGCACTTCGCAAGACTGTATGCGACGGACGGGCGAAGAGACCGAAACAATCGGCATACCGGCGTCTGTACGCTGTCCGCAGGCAGCGAAAGAGCTGTTGTGCAGGCGGTCGCGACGAATAGCGGCAATGTCGACATCCGTCACAGTAAGCTGATTTCCGCTCTGCCAGCGCTTGTTTACCGCAAGCATATGTCCGTTTTCGGCCACAAAATGCTTTGCGTCGAACACAAGGTCGGTCGACGATTCGCCGAATCCTGCCGAAGCATATGCATAGGCACAGATACAGCGTGCGGACTGCTGGCCCACAAGCTGAGAGAGATATGCATATTTGCCTATGAGGTCATCGCTTGCCGACAGATTGAGGATTACTTCGGCACCGGCCATGGAAAGAGCGCAGCTGGGGGGAACAGGAGTCCAAAGGTCTTCGCAAATCTCCACACCGATGTTCACGCCATTGAAATCAACGATAAATCTGGCTCCGAAAGGCACTGCCGTTGCATCGCGCCAAAGACTCACGCTGCCGATTGCGGCCGGAGCGGCCTCGAACCACCGTTTTTCGTAAAATTCGTTATAGCCGGGGATATAGGTCTTTGCTACGGCACAAAGCGGCATGCCATCGGCAAGCAAAACAGCGCAGTTGTAGAGCGACGAACCGTGACACACAGGTGCGCCGACAGCGACCAGCATGCCGCGCCGCGAAGCCGTGGCCGCGGCGATAAGCCTAAGAGCCTCTCTTGACCCATCGAGCAGAGCCTGCTGATGAAAAAGGTCGGCACAGGTATATGCCGTCACACACATTTCAGGAAAAACCACCGCTTCGGCACCTGCTTTATACGCCTGGTCGATGAGAGCGATGATATTGTCGGCGTTGGCGCGGGTGTCGGCCACTCTGACCTCCGGAGAGGCGCATGCTATACGGAAAAAGCCTTGATGCATATCTGAGAAATAAAACAGGCAGGAGCTTCCTGATATGGATGCGTCCTGCCTTGTAGGTTTATATGCCAACGCGGCGATTTATTTCAGCGCGTCTTTTACAGCATCGTTGGGAACCATTTGTTCCTGGAAGGTGTAAGCACCGGTCTTGGGCGATTTCACCATTTTGATGACCTTGCTATAGGTGCGGCCTTCACCCTTCTGGAGGGTAGCGACGGTTTTCTTTGCCATATCTGCTTACTTATTTAATTTCTTTGTGAATGGTCATACGCTTAAGGATGGGGTTGTATTTCTTAAGCTCGAGACGCTCTGTGGTGTTTTTACGATTCTTGGTAGTGATGTAACGGCTTGTGCCGGGCATACCACTTGCCTTATGTTCGGTACATTCGAGGATTACCTGTACTCGGTTGCCTTTTGCTTTCTTTGCCATTGTTTCGTCAGATTAAGAGTTGAGATTAGAAACCGACGGGTTTGATATCCGATGCCTGGAGGAACCCTTTTTCGTAAGCTTGCGTCATGGCAGCGTTGAGGCCCATCTTGTTGATAGTGCGGAGGCCTGCTGCAGAAATTGTGAGAGAAATCCACATATCCTGCTCAACCCAATAGAATTTCTTGGTGAAGAGGTTGACGTTGAATTTGCGCTTGGTGCGACGCTTCGAGTGCGAAACGTTATTTCCCACAATCGCTTTTTTGCCGGTGATTTGACAAATCTTTGACATGGCTGTTACTGGTTTATCGTTCTTTTATATTTCTTTATTTCTTAGGGAATTGGAGGCCGGCATCTCAGTTCTCATATCACCACCGGGTGCATCTTTTCCGTGGCTTTAAAGGATGAGCCGCAATTCAGCGTGCAAAGTAACGAATTTTTTCTTACATGAGCAAATTTTTCAGCAAGAATTTTGTAGAGTGTCAACAAGATAAGATGTTTAAAGCACTTAACCGCCTTTACCTTCCTTTCTCCTCGATAAAGCGGAGTATGGCTTCGAGCACCTCCGGCGATATGGTCTCGCGTATTTCATCATATTCGGAGATTTCGCCGGTGACGGCATGCTGAAACAAGTGATTAAGACCAGGCATGAGCATTGTCCGGGCTTTCGGTGCGAGCTGCCGGATGACTTCGAGATTATCGGGCGAGACCTGAGTATCCTTATCTCCGTTTATTGCAAGTACCGGACATTTTATTTTACGGATATACTCACGCGGATTCAAGGACAGAAAAGCATCGAACCACGGCGAACGCGTTCTTTGTGTCATCTTCAGCGACTGCACGATTGCCGGAGGCACATTCAGGCCGGAGGCACTGACTACAGAATCAACATCGACTGGCACCGAAACTCCATGTCGCGCCTGGGCTTCAATGGTATCAAACAGACGGCCGATAAGTTCGAGACTAACCTCTTTCTCGGCATCGGGTATACCGGCGACATCGAGGCCATGACGGTTCTGCCTCATCAGCGTCTCTTTTCCCGATTCAGCCATACCGCCCAAAGATACTAAAAAATCTGTGGCCCGCTCTGCCCCGAGCATAAAAGCTATTGTACCGCCTTCAGAGTGTCCTATTACTCCTACCTTACCGATACCAGGCAGTTGGCGGAGAAATTCGATAGCGCTTCGGGCATCTTCCTTAAAAGTCGCAGTGGTGGCCGTCGAGAAATCGCCGGTCGATTTGGCGGTACCACGGTCATCGTAGCGAAGTGAAGCCACCCCGTTGCGTGCCAGAAAGTCGGCAATCACTGCAAAAGGCTTATGGTCAAGCAGCTCTTCATCGCGATTCTGAGGACCGCTACCGGTAACAAATACTACCGCCGGTATTTTTTTCTTACCGGCATACGATGCCGGCAGTGTGAGGGTCGCACTCATCACCGCTCCGTCGGAGGCAGCAAAGGAGGTGTCGACAACCGTGTATGGAAAGGGAGGCCGCGGAGTCTGGGGGCGCCGCTCTTCAAGAGGCGTTTCAGGCTTGAGAGTCAGTGGAAATACCTGGCCGTTTTGCCTGAAAGTACCGGAAATGCTGCCTGCGGAGACCTTTCCGCTATACTTCATATTTATGCGCGAACAAGCAAGCGACACAGAATCTTCCGTACAGAGCCATACAGACACCGAAATGCCTTTGACACCCTGAGCCGGTGAATCGAGTGTACACTTGGTGCGACCGTCCTTCTCAAAGAAATTGAACACGAGCGGCACCTTGGCTTTGCCCACCGACAAATCGCCGCGCCATGCGCCTGTAAGCGAATATGCATTTTCCGGCGACAGCAATACGGCTGTCAGCACAGATATAAGACATATGAGAAATTTTTTCATTGGAAACGACACTTAAGGTTCGGCACAGGCCCGGAGGGCTTTTTCGAGATAGCGTGTACGCTTGTTCAGGTCAATCCAGCGAAATATGCCGAGAGGCAGACCGACAGCCAGACCGGCAAAAAAGCCTGCCGTGAGATAAGGGTCGCCGTCAGCAAAGAAAACCATACCGAGCGAACCAATTATGAAGACACCTCCGAGTATGCCAGCCGCACGCATAAGCGATATACGGCGACGAAGCGTCACTATATGTTGAAGTGACTGGGCAACGGGCATGGTGATGAAATCATGTTTTCGGAATCTGATTAACAATGCAAGCGCCCACACACCCATCAATAAACCGTAAAGCGAATAGACGACCACAAGCCAGTCAGGACAACCATATTTGCCAGCAAGCAGACCGCAGGCCAGAAAGGGCATCCACACACCGGCAATGCCGCTGGTGCGCAAGTGCCGCATGATTCTGTCCTTCGATGAAGAGACCCGGCTTGCAGCGAGCCTTACGACAAGCTCACCTTCGTCAATAGGGGACTTGCAGGGTGCGGCATCGAGACCTTTCCACTTATTTTTCAGTTCTTCAATATCCATAATATACTTACTATATCGGCTATTTTTCTGCCATTTTAGAGAGACGGTCCTTTATGCGATGAAGACGTACGGCCACGTTCGTCTGGCTCATACCCATAATCGAAGCTATTTCATCATATGGCTTTTCATCAAGCCACAGTGTGATTATAGCCTTGTCAATCGGGCCAAGTTTTGAAATCAGACGGTGAAGCTCGCGCAAATCCTCGGCAGCAGAACCAGAGGGATTATCAACGGGTTCAAAAGGAAGTTCATCGATACTCACGGAGCCATTATGCCGACTATTGCGCCTGTACCACGATATGCATGTGTTTATGGCCGTCCGGTGAATCCACGTCGACAATTTGGCATCGCCACGAAACGAATCCATACCCTGCCATATGTTGATAAGCACCTCCTGATAAAGGTCGTCAAAGGATGTGCCGGGCGATGTATAAAGCCAGCACACCTTGAACACAAGCGGTCGGCACTGCTCGACAATGCTGAGAAACTGCTGTTCTTTATCGCTCCGGGTCTTCATTGTATCTATATGACGCAACGAAAAGCCGGATATTACATCCAAGCCCTACTTTTTTATCATATGGGATTAATTAATGTATGGCAAAAATATCATCAAGCTGATTGTCAGATGGATTATAGGCAGCCACTTTGCCCTCGGGGTCAATAAGAACGGCCCCGTACCCCCTCTCGAGGCCATAGTTGTCAATAATGATTCGGGCGGTATCGCCTGAGGCATGAAACTGCTTGGATGGCTCGAGAGAGTCAAGACGCACAATCTCGTGAAAAAGCACCTCCGAATCATCGAAATTGACACCTATAATCTCAACCGGCGTCTGAGGATAACGGCGCTTCCACGCACGGTAGCGGTTTGCATCCCGGCGCGACACAGCATCAGTGGAATTCCAGAAGTTTATGAGTACGTAATCTCCGTGGTTATTGTCAAGAGTCACAGCGCTGTCGACAACCGGCAGAACAAATGAAGGCGCTTTGTCTCCGACGGTCGTATGGTGAAAAAAATGCGAGGTTTCGCCTGCAAAAAGAATCAGACCCACAAGAAGAGCCGCTAATATAAATGTCTTTTTCATCGTGTCATTCTTTTAAAGAACAACACCTGAGAAGCGCGATTGTTGCGCTACACGGGGTCTACGTCATAGTAGACCGTCACTCCGCGCATAATAGGCGATGCAGTGAGTTCCACATATCTGGCCCGCAAAATTTCCTTCACTTTACTCATCGCCACCTCGCGTTCAACCTTCAGCATAATTGTGCGTATGTACATCGACGACACCCGGGCCACGGCCGGTTCTTTGGGAGGCGACACTCTCGGACCGAAAACTTCGCGAAGGCTCGCTGACAGAAGCGAGGCGCATTCACGGGCAGTGTGCTCGTCGCGGTGCTTCACATAAATATTGATTATGCGCGTGAACGGCGGGAAACCGAACGCGCGGCGCTCTTCCAGTTCACGCTTGTAAAAACCTGCATAATCGTGCGCCTGCACAAGCTCAAGCACAGGGTGGGAAGGGGTGTAGGTCTGCACGAACACATGTCCGCGGTCATCGCGGCGTCCGGCACGGCCCGCTATCTGCTCGAGCATGTTGAAAGCTCGCTCAGCAGAGCGAAAATCCGGGAAATTAAGCAGCGTGTCGGCATTGAGTACACCCACAAGGCCCACATCGCCGAAATCGAGACCTTTGGTCACCATCTGCGTTCCTATCAGAATATCGGCCTTATGTGCCGAAAAATCATCGATTATACGCCCGTAACTGTCTTTATTGCGCGTAGTGTCGAGGTCCATGCGCAGCACCTTGCGGTCGCGGAAATTAGCCTCTATTTCTTCTTCAAGACGCTCTGTGCCGTATCCGGCGATTTCAATGGCCGGCTCGCGGCATTCGGGACAAACCGTCGGCACACTATACTCCGTGCCGCAATAATGGCATACAAGCTTGTTGATGCGGCGATGAAAAGTGAGCGATACATCGCAGAAATTACATTTAGGCGTAAATGCACACATGGTGCAACGTGCCATAGGTGCGTATCCGCGGCGATTATGAAAAAGAATTGCCTGACGCTTGTGCGACAGCGCGTCGAGAGTCGCGTCGAGCAGGCGGTGGGAGAAATAACCGCTTACAGCCCGGCGCCCGCGCTCAGACTTCATGTCTATGATATCGATGTCGGGCAGAGCAGCGCCCCCGAAGCGCTCTGAGAGTTCCACAAGACCGAATTTACCCGTGGCCGCCTTGAAATATGTCTCTACAGCGGGTGTGGCGCTTCCGAAGAGGGTCTTGGCCCCATGCATCGATGCCAGAACAGCGGCCGCATCGCGTCCGTTATACCGGGGAGCCGGGTCGGCCTGCTTATAGCTTGACTCATGCTCCTCATCGACTATTACTATTCCGAGACGCGAGAAAGGCAGAAATACCGCCGAACGCGCTCCTATCACCACGCATGGCTCAGCCGAGCGCATGAGTTTTTTCCATATATCGACCCGCTCGTTATCGCTGAATTTGGAGTGGTAAATCACAACTTTCGCACCGAAAACACGCTGCAGACGCCGCGTAAGCTGGGTGGTAAGCGCAATTTCAGGTACGAGAAAGAGTGCCTGCCTGTTCTGGCGGAGCACATAGTCGATGAGATGTATATAAATCTCCGTCTTACCGGACCCGGTAACACCGTGCAGCAGCACGATTTCTTTGTCGACAAACGATTTGTGAATCTGTTTAAGCGCCGTATCCTGAGCCTTGGACAGCGAAGGCATAGTGAAACTGCCTGTACCCGAAAAAGAAAAACGGGATACTTCTTTCTTGTATAACTCGCAGATTCCCTTGTCAGCCAAAGCCCTGACTGCCGTACGTGGTACGCCGGCACGCTCAAGAAGCACGTCGACGGGTACTTCCGCAAGTGGTTCGGACACATCTTTATAGAACTCCGACAAAGCAACAAGAGCCATCAGAGCTTCTTCCTGACGGGGTGATTTCTTTACCCGGACGAACGCATCATCAAGAGCCTCACGGTTGCCCCGGGGCACCGTCGGGCGCACATATTCACGTTTTTCACTGCGATAACGCTCCACGAGTTTCTCAGAAATCATAAGCAGACCGCGGTCGACCAGTCGCGAAATCACACCGTCGCCCGCACCGGTTTTTGACCGGATTGCCGAAGCCGTCGACTGCCCCTCGTTTTTCACGAACTCCAGCACCGCCAGCTCTTTTGGCGTGCAGTTGCCGAATTCATCCGTGTCGGCATCAGGATTAACGGTAATCCGTGTCTCACTGCTGATTTTGAGACCGGACGGCAATGCCGCGTTGTAGACCTCACCGATACTGCACAGATAATAATCGGCAATCCACTGCCAGAAGCGTATTTGCGCCGGGCGCACCACAGGCTCGTCGTCGAGCACACTCGATATTTCCTTTAATGCCACACCAGGAGGCGGAGCCACAGTCGATACGCTCTCAACTATGCCGGTATAAAAATGGCGTGCGCCGAACGGTACTATCACACGACAGCATGGCGACACATTCATGCCGTCAGGGACGGCATAGGTGAAGATTTCGTTGAGCGGAAGCGGTACTATTACCCGGGCGTAGCGTCGCATATCGTTACAGAGAAAGAGAAAACAAAAAAAACGGCAGCCCTTGAACAAGGACTGCCGGCTTAGGGTGCCCAAGGGGATTCGAACCCTTGACCTTCGGAACCACAATCCGACGTTCTAACCAACTGAACTATGGGCACCATTTCTTAAGGCACTGCAAAGGTACGCACTTTTTTTGAATCTGCAAGCGCATCGTCGCTTTTTTTTGAAAAAAGTTTTTATAAAACACAAAAAGCCGCCTGCGGCGAAATGTCGCAGGCGGCTGTATAAAATTGCAGGATAATTAAATCCAATGAGTATAGGCAAAATCCTGACGCGAGGGCAGCTCGGCATTCTTGGGGAAGAAGCGGAAGCCGTAGCGGAATACGCCTGCGTCCTTGAGTTTGGACGAGAGCTCATAAGTGAGCACGTTGCCTTCCTGCTTAACGACCTTGAATTCTTCGGTACGGAGGAGCGACTCATGACCATCGGACTGACGGTAAATCACCATTTCGAGACCTAGGTCACGGCCGATGCCGTTGGTATCGACGGTTACTTCAACATGGAAAGGCTCGCCTGTGAGGCTTGCACTGATTTCACCGCTGTGACGTACGTCGAGCACCTTGATTCCACTCCACTCTGAAGCCACTTTCTCTTTCCATGCCACGATGCTCTTGGCAAGGGCGTAGTTGTCGGCAGCAAGACGCTTGCTGCGGGCAGCCTCTTTGTCATAGAAGCGGCTGATATAGTCGTCAATCATACGCTTCATGGTGAAGTGGGGAGCGATATGGCCGACAGAGCCCTTGATGTACTGAATCCAGCGGGGCGAGTAGCCTGCGGAGTTCTTCTCGAAATAGAGAGGTATGATTTCGTTCTCAAGCATCGAGTAGATGGTAGCCGCATCGAGTTTATCCTGCTGACCCTGGTCGGAGTATGTACGCTTGTCGGTAAGAGCCCAGCCTGCTTTCTCGTCGAAACGGTAGCCTTCGTACCACCAGCCGTCAAGCACGGAGAAGTTGAGCACGCCGTTCATCTCGGCCTTTTCGCCAGATGTGCCCGATGCCTCGAGAGGACGTGTGGGAGTATTGAGCCAGATATCGACACCTGTAACGAGGCGCTTTGCCACAATCATGTTATAATCCTCGAGGAAGATGATTTTGCCGAGGAATTCGGGACGGCGGCTGATTTCCACAATCCGTTTGATGAGGTCCTGGCCGGCACCATCGGCCGGGTGAGCCTTGCCGGCGAAGATGAACTGCACGGGGAACTTCTCGTTGTTCACAATCTTGGCCAGACGGTCGAGGTCAGTGAAGAGAAGGTGCGCGCGCTTGTATGTGGCGAAGCGGCGTGCGAAACCGATGATGAGAGCGTTGGGGTTGATGCGGTCGAGGATGTTGACCACAGCTCCGGGGTCTCCCTGATTGGCAAGCCATTTCTCCTTGAAGTCGCGGCGGAGGAAATTGATGAATTTGTTCTTCATCGTCACGCGCAGATTCCAGATTGTCTGGTCGGGGACATCGAAAATACCCTTCCATGAATCCGGATTGCTCTGGTCTTCGAATACTTTGCTGCCAAGAGTGTTGTAGTAGAACTCCTTCCACTCCGAAGCAGCCCATGTGGGCATGTGCACGCCGTTGGTTACATATCCAACATGGCTTTCTTCCCATGAGTAACCTTTCCAGATACCTGCGAACATCTTCTTCGACACCTCGCCGTGGAGCCAGCTTACACCGTTGGCTTCCTGACAGGTGTTGAGAGCGAACACGCTCATGGAGAAACGCTCGTTAGTGTCGGGATTCTCGCGGCCCATATTCATGAGGTCGTTCCAGCTGATGCCGAGTTTTGCAGGATATTCTCCCATATACTTGCCGAAAAGACCTTCGTCAAAGTAGTCGTGGCCCGCGGGCACGGGGGTATGGACGGTATAGAGACCGGATGCACGCACGAGCTCGAGGGCAACATTGAACGAAAGGCCGTCTTTCTGAACGTAGTCAACGAGACGCTGGAGGTTGAGCAAAGCGGCATGACCTTCGTTGCAATGATAGAGCTGGCTCTTGATGCCGAGTTTCTGAAGCATGAGAATACCGCCGATGCCGAGCAGATATTCCTGCTTGATGCGGTTCTCCCAGTCGCCGCCATAGAGCTTGTGTGTGATAGGTCGGTCGAATTCGCTGTTCATGTCGAAGTCCGTGTCCATCAGATAGAGCTTCATGCGGCCCACATTCACACGCCAGATGTGCGAGTAGATGATGCGGCCGGGATAAGGTACTTCAAGAATCATGGGACGGCCATCCTCTTCCATCATCTGCTCGATAGGGAGCTGATTGAAATTCTGAGGCTCGTAGTTGGCAATCTGCTGGCCGTCGACACTGAGAGTCTGGTTGAAATAACCGTAACGATAAAGGAAACCTACGGCAGTCATGTCGACACGACTGTCGGACGCTTCCTTGATATAGTCACCGGCAAGCACACCGAGGCCGCCGGAGTAGATTTTGAGGCAGTTGCAGAGACCGTACTCCATGGAGAAGTAGGAAACAGAAGGAACGTCTTTGCGCATAGGCTTCGACATATACTCCTTGAAGTCGGCATACACACGGTTGAGCTCGGCCATGAAAGCTTCATCGGCCAGAAGCTGAGAAATACGCTCGGAAGTGAGCGACTGCACAAGAAGGACGGGGTTCTCGCCGTCTTTGCGCCAGCTGTCGGGATTAATGGAGCGGAAAAGGGCTTTTGCCTCGCTGTTCCATACCCACCAGAGGTTTTTGGAGAGAACTTCAAGCGGCTTGAGCTTTGCGGGAAGCTCTGATTTTACAGTAATGTCACGCCATACAGGGGCGTTAGTGTTGCTTACTGAAATTTTCATATATTACTGTTTGGTGATATTTCTGATTAAGAAATGAGAGATTATCTGTTTTTGAGACGGCTGTCACGTGCGGCGAGTGCGTCGCAGTAAGCCTTGTCGTAGTACTTGATAAAGTCGGACCACTGTGCTTTTGCAGCCGTTGCAGCGGCCGCATTACGGATGTTTTGAGTATCAGCGCAATTGGCCTCAAGCATCTGGCTTATACGACCGCATATGGCTTCGACGGCCTGCCAGTAGTTGCTGTCTGTGCGCTCGACGACCTCTGCACCGCAATTCTCAAAATTCGGATTGGGCTGCACCTCCTCTATCCAACGTCCGAAACCTGCAAGAGTAGTGGTTACCGTAGGCACTCCGAACGCTATGCTTTCGAGAGGTGTATAGCCCCATGGCTCGTAATATGAAGCAAATACTGTGAGGTCCAGACCCGGGAGAAGCTGATAATAAGTAAGGTCGAAAATACCATCGAACCCATCAAGATAACACGGCACATAAATCACGGTTACAGCCGAAGCGGCGTCATTGGTAAAACCGAGCTGGTGAATGCGGCTGTTGATGGGGTCAGTGTCGTAGTTGTTAAGCTTATGTGTGATTACAGGGTCTGCGAGGCGCGAATGAATCTGCATCACCATCTGCTGCCGTAAATCCTGACGCGGACCTGACGACCATGCCGGCACGAGAACAAGTGCGAGCACTCGGCGGCCGTGATTGCTGTCGGCGACACGGCGCATTGCGTCGAGATACATATCGATACCTTTGTTGCGGTATTCGCAACGGCCCGATGTGGCTACTATGAAGGTGTCGTCCGGAAAGCTGACTCCGGTAAGCGACGCGGCCATATTGAGAATTATATTGCGGGCTGCTTTACGGGCTGCGGTGTATTTGGTTTTTACAGGCACAAAATTCAGCTCGAACCCGTTGGGAGTCACTTCGGGACGACGGCCGAGTAACTGTTCAGCTTCCGTAGCAGTGACATCGCTCACGGTCGTGAAGCAGTCGGCATTCCACGCTGCGGCTTTTTCGAGCGAGTGCTTGCTCTGCATATTGAGTTCGGCAGCCATCTGGTCGCCGTTATAGTTCGGGAGCTGGTCGTAAAGAGGCTTGCCGTTGCCGCAGATGCTGCGGCCTATGCTTGTGGCGTGGGTAGTAAAAACGGTTGCAGCCGCCGGCACATCGGCTTTTAGAGTAAGAAGACCCATAGCGGTTGTCCACTCATCGAAATGGGCGACAACCTTGCTTGGCGAAGTCTTTGTATATTCGATTATACTTTCAATAACCATAGCTGCGGCGCGTGCAAAAGCACAGCCTTCGTCGTAGTCACCGTAAGCATGAAGGGAGTCAACTCCGTATAGCTCCCACATACGGCTATAGGCGATATCTTTTGAAGCATACATACCATCGAACTTCACAAGCACAGCGACCGGCTTGCCCGGGACATTCCAGCGGCCCACTCTCACACTCACACCTTCGGGGAGCATGGCATTCTCGGCCCAGCGCCGCATAAGCGACCTGGTTTCGGTGAAATACGGCGACGGATTCTCTTCAGTCCATACGTCGGGGCCTATAAAGATAAGATTGTCCTTGAATCTGTCTTTCAGAGTCTTGGCCTTACTGGACAAAACGGCATATATGCCACCAACTTTGTTACAGACTTCCCAGCTTGTTTCAAAAAGCAAATCAATATCTTTGCTACAATTATCCATATTCAGCGTAAGCTTCAATCTTTTTTAGAGCCGCAAAGGTAGCGTATTTTTTCGATATTTGCAAATTAACACTCAGAGGCTTACCCCAAACAATATTGACGGCAAGAGACATTGGCATCCGCAAAAACTCGCCCTATCATTTCATGTAACATGCCAAGAGGGGCCCTGAAAGGCACAAAAAGCCGGCGACGGCCCCTCCTTGGCCTCCGCCGGAAAATTTCATTAAAATGTACGGCTTTTATCTAATCAGTCATTATTGCGGGGATTGTTGTTCAAGGTTTTTGTACGCTCCTTGACAAGTTTATTCGACACTTTTTCATCATCGGCAATATCGACACTCACGCCAGGAAATGTATTTGCAGCGTGATTATCAACAGTTTGAGATACGTTTTTAGTTTTATTTTCTTTCATACTCATGCAATTTTATCCATTATACATTTTTATAATATATAAACCGCTCTGCAGTCCGCTTGGTTCGGGAACCGAAAAAAAACAAAAGCCACAGTTAATTAGTGTTAAATATTTGGATGTGACAAAAAATAGCAGTAATTTTGCAGCATCAAAACAACGCGGAGTGGAGCAGTGGTAGCTCGTTGGGCTCATAACCCAAAGGTCGTAGGTTCGAGTCCTGCCTCCGCAACACAAAGCCTTTCGGTAAACCGGAAGGTTTTTTTTCATTCCAGCATAGCCGCCGTCTTACCGCTGCGCGCTGACACCGTCGTTGAGCGATTGTTAATAAGTTTTTGCACTGCATGCATAATAATCGGCAAAAACTTCCTATCTTTGAAGCCAAATCATCAACAAGCCATGCAAAGAAAAGGAAAATTATATTTTCGCTACGGCACCATGGGCTCGGCAAAGACAGCCCTCCTGCTGACTACAGCCTATAACTTCGAAGAGCGTCACATGGATTATCTATGCCTGAAACCGGTGATTGACACTCGCGAGAACGACAGTGTCATCCGTTCGCGTATCGGTATCGAACGCACCTGCCGCTGGATATATCCCAACACCAACCTCTACGAAATGGCAATAGAGCTGTACAAAAAGGAAGAGAGGGTGGTCGACTGGTTTCTGATTGACGAGGCCCAGTTTCTTACAGCCGCACAGGTCGACCAGCTTGCGCGTGTAGTGGATGATTTTGGCAGCAATGTGATTTGTTATGGCCTGCGCACCGACTTCCAGACACATCTCTTCGAAGGTTCGAGACGTCTCTTCGAAATAGCGGATACTATAGATGAAATAAAATCCACATGCAACTGCGGCCGTAAAACTATAGTCAACGCACGAATCGACAGCAAGGGAAATATAGTCGAAGAAGGCGCACAGGTGGAAATAGGCGGAGACGACCGCTATGTGGCGATTTGCCGCAACTGTTGGCGCAACCGCCGCATAGAGCAGGCGCACCGGGCCGCACTGCCTCTGGATATTGATGATTTGAAATAAAGAGCGCTCAGGCCCAACGATAAAAAGGACTTTTTTAAACCATAGCCATGATAGTCTGTCAAATAGAAGACGCACAGAAATTCGGTACACTCTCCGAAGGCATTGCTCTCGCAATAGAATGGCTTCAGAACCATAAAGCCGACGGGTTTGTTAAAGGAATATATGCAGCAGGCTCAACCGCAGCCGGCGATGTAATCGTCAAGTGCGAAGAACCGGCACTGATGCCGCGTGAAAACGTACGCCTTGAGGCACACCGTCGGTTCATTGACATCCACGTACCTCTGAAGGGCACCGAAATAATCGGCTGGGCACCCGTAGCTGCGCTAAAGCATCCGCAAGTGCCTTACTGCGAGGAGTCTGATGTAGAGTTTTACGGCGATGCTGCCCACTCGCTTATCCATCTGCACAAAGGCCAGCTGGCAGTATTTTTCCCCGAAGACGCTCACGCGCCCAATATCGGGCTTGGCAATCACCGCAAGCTGTGCATAAAAATACCGGTGTCCTGACACCATTTGCCGGGACCAAATAACCATCAATGAAGATACTTTATGCATCTCAGAAACTACCGACTCATTGCAGCATTGCTGCTTCTGCTTTGCCTCAGCTCTTCGACGGCAGCAAATCCCGGTGCCGCTGTCACAAATAAATTCGAGCCCGAGACACTCAATTACAAGGTGATGTTCAAATGGGGTCTGATTAACAAACAGGCCGGCCATGCCCGTCTGGCTCTCACACACGACTCCAGACACTACCACGCCCAGCTCGCCGCATCGTCGGAACCATGGGCCGATAAATTTTTCAAAGTCCGCGACACTCTCAACGGACGTATGACCTATGCCGACTTCACTCCGCTGTTCTACGAGAAAATAGCCCACGAAGGCAAAGACCACAAACACGACGTTGTAACATACGACTACTCCGTTCCGGGCAAAGTATCAGCCAAATGCACTCGCAAGGTAATAACCAAAGGAAAGCCTAAAATCGATGAAGTGCGTGAGATGGAATCGGATGGTGCTGCAGTTGACATGCTCACCTCTTTCTATTACATGCGTACGCTCCCCTTCAATGAATGGATTCCCGGACAGACCCAGCGCATAGACATCTTCTCGGGCAAACGCAAGGAACTGCTCTCGATTACCTACAACGGCACAGAGAATGTTGACCTCGATGGGCGCCGAATTCCTTCTTATCACATCACCTTTACGTTTACAAGCAAAGGCGGTGCAAAGACAAGCGATGACATGGAGGCATGGATTGCCGCAGACGAAAGCCGGATACCGCTGCGCATGGAAGGGAATCTGCCGGTAGGCAAAGTACGTTGCTTCTTCACGGGCAAGGGGGCATCCCCGGCAAAAAAATAATTTTTGCATATTTTAAAACGGCAATTGCCACAAAATTACTACCTTTGCAGGCAATTTCACGGCATGGCGCCGGAGGAATGCTTTCAAAGGTATCGTTTTTTAGGGAAATCCCTGTCACATATAAATCAAAAATCACATTTTTTATTTAAGTATCATTTAAAGTTAGATGAACAACGACCAGGTATCGGTGATGTTCGCTAACGAGGAGCATACAAAATATGCCGACCTCATAGTGAAACTCATCTACGAGTCAGCCCTTCAGCGCGGCACAGGCATCGCCCGCCGCTCGCCCCAGTACATAATCGACAAGATTAAAGGCGGCAAGGCTGTTGTGGCTCTGTACGGCGACCGGCTCATTGGTTTCAGCTATATCGAAAGCTGGAGTCATGGCGACTACGTGGCCACATCGGGTCTTATTGTCGACCCTGAATTCCGCAAGCTCGGGCTTGCGGGCCGTATCAAAAACAAGACTTTCGAACTGGCCCGACGACGATTTCCCTTTGCTAAAATTTTCTCTATCACCACATCCCTCCCTGTGATGAAGCTTAATTCACGTCTGGGTTACAAGCCCGTGACATTCTCGGAACTCACCCAGGACGAGGAATTCTGGAAAGGCTGCGAAGGATGCAAGAACTACGACATTCTCTGCCGCAACAACCGTCGTATGTGCCTCTGTTACGGCATGCTCTACGACCCTAAAGCTACCCTCGAGAAACAATCGTGGACTATACCCTACACCACGTGGCTCAAAAACAAGGTAAGCAAACTCTTGCACCTTAAGAAGTAACACTCCCGCCTCCTGAATTATTTATCAAGCAAAAAACGACACAAATGAATAATAACAAAAAGAAAGTCGTGCTCGCCTTCAGCGGCGGTCTCGACACCTCGTTCGCAGCAAAATACCTCTCCGAAGACCTCGGTTACGAAGTACACACCGCAATAGCAAATACCGGCGGTTTCACCGACGAAGACCTCGCCCGCATTGAAAAACGCGCCAAAGACTGCGGCGCCGTATCACACGCTACACTCGATGTAACCAAGGACTATTATGACCGCTCTATCCGCTACATGATTGCCGGCAACGTGCTCCGTAACGGCACATACCCCATTTCCGTGTCTTCAGAACGCATTTTCCAGGCCATGGCTATCATAGAATATGCCAAGTCCATAGGCGCGGACGCCGTGGCACACGGCTCGACCGGCGCAGGCAACGACCAGGTGCGGTTCGACCTCACATTTCAGATTCTCGCTCCCGAAATCGAAATCATCACTCCCACCCGTGACATGACTCTCACCCGCGAGTATGAAATCGACTACCTCCGCAACCATGGCATCGAGGCCGACTACAAGAAGATGGAATACTCCATCAACAAAGGCCTCTGGGGCACCAGCATCGGCGGCAAAGAGACACTCCACAGTGAGCAGACCCTCCCCGAAGAGGCATATCCCAGTCAGGTGACAGCACACGAGCCCGAGACGCTCAAAATCACTTTCAAGGAAGGGCAGCCCGTGGCAGTAAACGGCACTGAATACGCTAATCCTGTCGATGCAATCCGTGCAGTCGAAGCAGCCGGCTCGAAATTCGGCATCGGCCGCGACATGCACATAGGAGACACAATCATCGGCATCAAAGGCCGTGTAGGCTTCGAGGCAGCCGGTCCTATCCTTATTATCGCCGCCCACAAGATGCTCGAGAAACACACCCTCACCAAGTGGCAGCAGTACTGGAAAGACCAGATTGGCACATGGTACGGCATGTTCCTCCACGAATCGCAGTATCTCGAACCCGTGATGCGCGACATGGAGCAGTTCCTGGCAAGCAGCCAGCAGAATGTGACCGGCACAGTTGAAATCACACTCCGTCCGCTGAGCTACACGCTCGTAGGCGTCGACTCGCCCTTCGACCTCATGAAGACCGACTTCGGCGAATACGGCGAAGTGAACCGTGCCTGGAGCGCCGACGACATCAAGGGATTCACCAAGATTCTCGGCAACCAGATGAAAATCTACTATAACGTGCAGAAACGCAACGGCAAATGATTCGTGCCGGCATCATAGGAGGCGCCGGCTACACAGCCGGCGAACTCATACGTCTGCTCATTAATCATCCGCAGACCGAAATTTCGTGGATTCACTCCACAAGCAATGCCGGGAACCCCGTCACCGATGTGCACGGTGGTCTTTTCGGCGAGACCAATCTCCGTTTCAGCGACAGTCATCCGCTTGACGAAGTGGATGTAGTGTTTCTTTGCTCCGGTCACGGCAAAAGCACCGAATTCTGGAGTGAGAACAAACTTCCTCACGGTGTGAAAGTGATTGATTTGGCTCAGGATTTCCGCGATGAATCATGCGGATATGTCTACGGCCTCCCCGAAGTAAACCGCGAACGCATACGCACCGCTTCAAAACTGGCAAATCCAGGATGTTTCGCCACGGCAATCCAGCTTGCGCTCATTCCACTCGCTGCCGCCGGACAATTACACGGCGACGTGGCCATAACCGGCATCACCGGCTCCACAGGTGCCGGCGTAAAGCCCGGTGCGACAACACATTTCAGCTGGAGAAACGATAATCTGTCGGTCTACAAGCCTTTCACGCACCAGCATCTCAAAGAAATAGGCATGACGCTGGCCGCTCTCGAGCCGGCATGCGATGCCGAACTGAGTTTCATACCCGTGCGAGGCGATTTCCCCCGAGGAATCTTCGTGACAGCAACCGTAAAACTTCCGGGCATGAGCGAGGACGAAGTGCGTGCGCTTTACAACGACTTCTATGCCGGCGCAGCCTTCACTTTCGTGCATCCGGGCGCAGTAGACCTCAAGCAAGTCGTCAATACCAACAAAGCGCTCATACAGCTCGTAAAACAGGGCGATAAGCTGCTTGTCGTCAGCGTAATCGACAATCTCCTCAAGGGCGCTTCCGGTCAGGCAGTGCAGAATATGAACCTCATGTTCGGCCTTGACGAGCGTACCGGCCTCGCACTCAAGCCCTCGGCATTCTAATCCCACTACAACCATGCAGCTATTCGACGTATATTCATTATATGATATAGAGCCCGTGCGCGGTCACGGCAACTATGTATACACAGCCGACGGAACGGAGTACCTCGACCTCTACGGAGGTCATGCCGTCATTTCAATCGGCCACACACATCCGCACTATGTAGAAGCCGTATGCCGTCAGACAGCCGCTCTGCCTTTCTACAGCAACTCGGTGAAAAACTCGCTGCAGCAGCGTCTCGCCGATTTGCTGGGCGAAGCTTCGGGCTACGACGATTATCAGCTTTTCCTCGCAAACTCTGGTGCTGAAGCCAACGAGAACGCCATGAAACTGGCCTCTTTCGTCACAGGACGCAAGAAAATCCTCGCCTTCGACCGTGCATTCCATGGCCGTACATCGGCTGCCGTAGCCGCTACCGACAATCCCAAAATTCAGGCACCGCTCAACCGCACGGACAACATAGTCTTTGTGCCGCTTAACGACATTGAAGCTGTTCGCCGCGAGCTCGCTTCGGGCGAATACGCTGCCGTGATTGTCGAAGGAATTCAGGGTGTGGCAGGCATACGCATGGTCGACGACAACTTCCTCGCCGAACTCCGTGAGGCGACAACAGCCACCGGCACACTTCTCATCCTTGATGAAATACAGAGCGGCTATGGCCGCACGGGCCGCTTCTTCGCCCACCAGTACGCCGGCATACGCGCCGACATCGTCACCATGGCAAAGGGCATAGCCAACGGCTTCCCCATGTCGGGCGTCCTGATTGCACCCTCTGTCAAACCGGTCAAAGGTATGCTCGGCACCACATTCGGCGGCAATCACCTTGCATGCGCCGCAGCAATTGCAGTTCTCGAGGTGATGAAGGAGGAGAAACTCGTAGAGAACGCCGCAGAAGTCGGCGCATATCTGCTTGAACAGCTCAAAACAATTCCCGGTCTCAAGGAAGTTCGCGGCCGCGGCCTGATGCTCGGCATCGAAATCGAGGGCTCGGCATCGGAGCTTCGCAAACGCCTGCTCTTCGAGCACCATATATTCACAGGCGGCGCCGGCGAACACACCGTACGCCTCCTGCCGCCGCTCACAATAACCCGTCGCGAAGCCGATATTTTTCTCAACGAATTCCGTAAAGCACTCTCCGAACAATGAAAAAATTCACCGACGTACACGACATAGGCGACCTTCGCGGCGCCGTAGCCGAAGCATTGGCAATAAAAGCCGACCGTTTCGCATATAATAATCTGGGGCGCAACAAGACCCTGATGATGATTTTCTTCAATTCGAGCCTTCGCACGCGCCTGAGCACACAGAAAGCCGCCATGAATCTCGGCATGAACGTGATAGTGCTCGATGTCAATCAGGGCGCATGGAAACTCGAGACCGAACGCGGCGTAGTCATGGACGGCGACAAGTCGGAGCATCTGCTTGAGGCGATTCCGGTAATGGGATGCTACTGCGATGTAATCGGAGTACGTTCTTTCGCCGGTCTCAAGGACAAGGCCGAAGACTACGAGGAGCGGATTATCAACCAGTTCATCCGTTACTCGGGGCGCCCGGTATTCAGCATGGAGGCCGCCACACGTCACCCTCTGCAGAGTTTCGCCGACCTCATCACAATCGAGGAATACAAGAAAAAAGACCGCCCGAAGGTCGTGCTGTCGTGGGCACCCCACCCCAAAGCGCTGCCTCAGGCCGTGCCCAACTCATTTGCAGAATGGATGAATGCCACCGACTACGACTTCGTCATCACTCATCCTCACGGATATGAGCTTGCCCCCGGATTCGTCGGTAACGCCCGTGTGGAATACGACCAGCGCAAAGCTTTCGAAGGCGCCGACTTCATTTACGGCAAAAACTGGAGCGCATACGCCGACCCCAACTACGGCAAAGTGCTCTCCACCGACCGCGACTGGACAATTGACAGCGCAAAAATGGCGCTCACCGACAACGCATATTTCATGCACTGCCTGCCGGTTCGCCGCAATATGATTGTGACCGACGACGTGATTGAATCGCCTCAGAGCATTGTAATCCCCGAAGCCGCCAACCGCGAGATTTCGGCAACAGTGGTACTCAAACGCATTCTCGAATCGCTCTGACAATGGTAAAAGTCTATAAAATAGGCGGCAACGTTGTTGACAATCCCGAAGCTCTCGCCGCTTTTCTCGACGAATTCGCACGCATTCCCGGTCCCAAAGTGCTCATACACGGCGGCGGCAAGGAGGCGACACGTCTGTGCAAGCAGCTGGACATACCTACCACGATGATTGACGGACGTCGCGTGACCGATGCCGACACCCTTAAAGTAGTGACGATGGTCTACGCCGGTCTTATCAACAAACGCATTACGGCCGCTCTTCAGGCCCGCGACTGCGATGCAATAGGCTTCAGCGGCGCAGATGCAGGCTGCATACGCGCCACCAAGCGCCCTGCCGAGCCGGTCGACTACGGATTCGTGGGTGACATTACAACCGAAGGGGTCGATGCGGTGAAAATACTGACATTCATCGATGCAGGACTAACGCCCGTATTCTGTGCAATAACTCACGACGGAAGCGGAAATCTGCTCAACTGCAACGCCGACAGCGTGGCGGCAGCCGTTGCCATGGGTCTCGCCCGTGTGGCTCCCACAGTACTCATATACTGCTTCGAAAAGGACGGCGTGCTCCGCGACATTGATGACCCCTCCTCGGTGGTGCCGCGTATTTCTCATGAGACGTTCGACGCACTACGTGCCGACGGCACTGTCAGCGGAGGCATGATTCCGAAAGTGGAAAATGCCCTGCGTGCGCTCGACGCCGGCGTCACAAGCGTGACCATACGCAAAAGCGACAATATACTCACCCCTTCCGGTACCGTAATCTGCGATGACTGACAAAGACGCCGTCGAACTGCTCAAGAGCCTGATTGCAACGCCGTCGCTTTCGCGCGACGAAAGCCGCGCAGCCGACATCGTTGAGAATTTCATCAACAGCCGCTGCGGCGCGTGCAAGGCACAGCGCGCAGGCAACAATATTGTTGTCTTTCCCGAGTATTTCGACCTCGCCAAACCCGTTGTAATGCTCAACAGCCACATCGACACCGTAAAACCGGCTGCGAGCTATTCGTTTGACCCGTTCACGCCTTTTGAGCGCGACGGAAAGCTTTACGGACTGGGCAGCAACGATGCCGGAGCCCCGCTTGTGTCACTGATTGCAGCGTTTCTCAGCATCAAGGACAAGGATTTGCCTTACAGCCCTTTCCTCGCCGTTTCGGCAGAGGAAGAAGTAGGCGGAGAAGGCGGAATACGGCATCTGCTGAAGTTTCTTGAAAACGAAGGTCTCACACGCATCGACATGGCCATTGTAGGCGAACCGACATCGCTTCAGCCGGCCATTGCCGAGCGCGGACTGCTTGTACTCGACTGCGTCACCACTGGTGTGACAGGTCATGCCGCACGCAACGAAGGCATCAATGCCATATACCGTGCCATTGACGATATCGCGGCTCTGCGCTCATGCCGATTCGAGAAAGTATCATCGGTTCTCGGGCCCATAAAAATATCGGTGACACAGATAGAAGCCGGCAGGCAGCACAATGTTGTGCCTGACGAATGCCGCTGGGTGGCCGACATCCGCACCACCGACGCCTACAGCAACGAGGAAACCGCCGTGATGCTTCAGAACGCCGTAAGTGAACACACAACAGTGAAGCCACGCAGCACACGCGTCCATGCGTCTGTCATATCTGAGACGCATCCGCTCGTTCGTGCCGCAGTAGCCATGGGTAAGACACCTTTCGTATCGCCTACAACCTCCGACATGTCGCTGATGCACGGCATACCCTCGCTTAAAATCGGCCCCGGAGAATCATCGCGCTCTCACACGGCCGACGAATTCATATATTTAACAGAGATTGAACAGGGCATTGACACCTACATGCGACTGCTCGACAATCTCGCTAAAGAACTTAAAAGACAATGAATCTATGGGACAAGGGCTACGAGCCCGACAAAATGATAGAGGAATTCACCGTGGGACAAGACCGTGAACTTGACCTTCGACTGGCACGCTACGACGTGGAAGGCTCAATGGCGCATATACGCATGCTTGAGTCAATAGGTCTCCTTACAAAAGACGAACTCGAAGTACTTCTCAAGGGTCTTGAAGAAATCCGCGAAGAAATTGAACGCGGCGAATTCACCATAAAGCCGGGTGTGGAAGATGTGCATTCTCAGGTAGAATTCATCCTCACCGAACGATATGGCGACATAGGCAAGAAAATTCACTCGGGGCGCTCGCGCAACGACCAGGTGCTTGTCGACCTCAAGCTCTTCATGCGCGACGAACTCCGCAAAATCGCAAACGCCACAGTAAATCTCTTCGAAAGACTGCAGTCGCTCAGCGAGGAGTATAAAGATGTGCTTATGCCCGGCTACACACACCTTCAGGTAGCCATGCCTTCATCGTTCGGCCTGTGGTTCGGCGCTTATGCCGAAGCCCTCACAGACGACATGCAGATGCTGCTCGCCGCATACCGCATCGCCGACCAGAATCCGCTTGGTTCGGCTGCCGGCTACGGCTCATCGTTTCCGCTCAACCGTACCATGACAACCGAACTGCTTGGGTTCGCCGACTTACACTACAACGTTGTCGCCGCTCAGATGAGCCGTGGAAAAACCGAACGTGCAGCAGCAATGGCGATAGCCTCTATCGCATCAACCCTCGGCCGTTTCGCCATGGATGTATGCATGTGGATGTGCCAGAATTTCGGTTTCGTTTCGTTCCCCGATGAATTCACAACAGGCTCCTCAATCATGCCGCACAAGAAGAATCCCGACGTATTCGAAATCATGCGCGGCAAATGCAACCGTCTTCAGGCCGTACCCAACGAAATCGCCCTGCTCACAGCAAACCTTCCCCTGGGTTACAACCGCGACTTACAGCTGCTCAAAGATATCACATTCCCGGCCACAACCGAAATCATACGTTGTCTGGAGATGTGCGACTTCATGCTTCAGCATATCCGCGTGAACCGCGACATTATCAGCGACCCCAAATACGACTATCTCTTCACAGTGGAGGATGTCAACCGGCTCGCTCTCGCCGGTATGCCCTACCGCGACGCTTACAAGACCATAGGTATGCAGGTGCAGCACGGCGAATATAAGCCCACAAGGGAGGTGCATCATACCCACGAAGGCTCTATCGGCAACCTATGCAACGACCGTATAGCCGCAAAGATGAAGCTGATTTTCGACGAATTCAAATAATTCCTACAACGGTGCCCCGTCGTGTTTGATTGTCTCCATTACAAATACGCTCTGCACCGACTCCAACATATCAAGACGACCGAGGCGTGCCGTGACAAACTCACGGTACGCCTTCATGTCAGGGACCTGCACCTTGAGCACATAGTCTACAGTGCCTGATACATTATAGCACTCCGTGACCTCGTTCATTGCCGCTACTTCCGCAGCAAAGCGCTCATGAATCTCGGTGTTGATTCTACGAAGTTTCACGTTGCAGAACACGATGAAATCGCGCCCCACTTTCTCAAAGTCAATATTTAAGGTATAGCCTTTTATCACACCCTCGCTCTCGAGCCGGCGCAGGCGCTCAAATACCGGCGTTGCCGAACGGTGTACCCGGGCTGCAAGCTCGCGCACCGACAGACGGCTGTCGCGCTGCAGTTCACGTAAAATATCTATATCGACTTTATCAAGCTGAAAATCACTCATAATTTCTCAGAAGCAAAAATAATAACTCGGGATGATTATTGTTTTTCGGGATAGGGATACCCCTGCACGCTGACACGGGGCAGAGGCTTGTAGTCTGTACTAAGCACATCATATTCCGGGTGGTAACAGGGCGATGACGGAGCGAACGCTCCCAGAAGAGTATGTCCGATTAAATCCATCGATACAGGACGGGAGGCACACTTCCGCAGCCTCTCCTCCAGATTGGGACAACGAGTCCGTAACAGTGGCGAAATCCAGAACATAAGAGGCACATCGTGCATATTATGAATCCACTCGGGATTGTCGGGATACTGACGCGTGCGGTGACCGTTGGGAGCCGAGTCCCACATTTCTTCTCCGTGGTCGGAGAAATACACTACCATTGCATATTTCTCGCGGTAACGGTCGATGATATCTGCCACAATGGAATCATTATAAAGCGTGGAATTGGCATAATCTGCCACAACCGCACGCCGCTCCGGGGTCAGCCACGGTTTGTCGGCGGGTACATCATCAGCGGTAAACGGATGCCGTGATGCGGGAGGTACGCGAAGCGACTGAGGGAAATGCTGCCCAGTGAGATGAATCACCGTAAGCGTCCTTTTCTCGGGGGCGATATCGCGCACAGGCACAGACGACATGAAATCTCCGTCGTAATCGAAATTCTTCATGCCATAGCGGGTATATACAGAATCGAGTTGCAACGGGTCAAAAAGTTCCATGCTCAAATCCTGACTGGTGTATGGCATGTATTGATTTGAATACATCTCCACGCTCCAACCGGCTTTGCGGAAGACCATGGGCATATATGCGCTTTCCCACCATTTTTCGCCACGCGACACTGAATTAAGATTCAATATGTTGCTCAGGGAAATCACTGTAAAATTCGCAGGCACGACAGCATCGGCATACACAATCAGCGCGCTGTCGCGCAATTCTCGCTCCAGGGCCGGATTTACCGGCAGATGATAGCCGTAAAGCGACGAATGGCTCCGGATAAACGACTCTCCGATAACAAGCACTACTTTAAGACTATCGTCAGGCGCAGACATCTGCGGCAGACTGTCATACAACCGACGCTGGCAATCGCTCCATAAACGAAAATTCCGGTTATATAACTGCAGGGCCTTACACAGATACGCCGACTTGCTCACCGGGTCGGACATAAGAGCGCGGGCACCGTTGTTTAATTCCTGATTATTGCCGCACTCAGACTCCCATACCACCAGTTCGTCGTAAGTATCACAACTCAGGACGGAAAACATCCTGAACATACCTGCCGCACCGGCGCATACGACACAAAACAAAGGGATAGCCGGATACGCCGCCCGGCGAGGCATGACAATGTGCACACGGGCTATGGCAAGAGCCAGCCCCACGAGCGCTGTAACCGCAATAATGAGAAATATAATTACACCGGGCGTAAAAAACTGAACGAGAAATCCGACGGCCTCCGCCCCGTTGGTATTCAATATAAGCTCCAGGGTACTTTGGTCAATATTTTTATCAAGCAGTCCCATATGGAACGTCTCCACCAAAGCCACAGTCATAAATATACATGCAGCCGACACCCTCATCCACACCTTTGGCAACAGACACGCAAGCCAGCCCAGAAAACTGCCGCTCAAGAGAGCATAAAAGAGAAAATGCAGATAACGTCCGCCGGCGACAATGGCAACAATCGGAGCCGAAGCACTGCAAAGCATCACTATTGCGAATAACAGGGGCGTGTGACTCACCGGGGCATAGAACCACTGAAAAAAGTCTGAAGCCTTCTTCAAAATACACCCTGCGACTCCTTGATTATTTTTATTAATTCTGTTATCAGTACTCTCCATTGTATGCGAAATTGCCACAAAGGTAATAATTATTTTTTCGCATCCGCGAATTAATTGCGTCAGTGTTAGATAGTTTTGCATATTTGGTGAAAAATAGCTAATTTTGCACAAAATTTGTGTACGTCTTCCTGTGACGCACATATGGGTACAATACAATTATAAGGTTTACAAAGGTTTATGACATTTCTCAACAATCCGGAAATGAATGCGACCCAAGCAGCCAAGACTGTAGTCAAATCGGCGGTCGACTTTCATCCGAAACTCTTTAAGTGCCTTCGCAGCTACACTCCCGAACGCCTCAAGGCCGACATCACAGCCGGCATTGTCGTAGGCATCGTAGCTCTTCCGCTGGCAATTGCCTTCGGCATCGCCTCCGGCGTGAGCCCCACAATCGGTCTCATCACAGCCATCATCGGCGGTTTCATGGTATCGTTTTTCGGCGGTAACAGCGTGCAAATCGGTGGTCCTACCGGCGCGTTCATCATTATCGTCTACAACATCATTTCACAGTTCGGCCTCCACGGACTGGCAATAGCCACTTTCATGGCCGGTGTGATTCTCATACTCATGGGACTTTTCAGGCTCGGCACCGTAATCAAATTCATACCCTACCCTATCGTTGTAGGATTCACGGCCGGTATCGCACTAACTATCTTCTCCACTCAAATCAACGACTTTTTCGGTCTCGGACTGCGTGATATTCCCGGCCAGTTCATACCCAAATGGGGCATGTATCTGACGAACTTAGGCAGTGTATCTGTGCCGGCACTTCTTACCTCTGTCGTGTCGCTCCTCATAATCGTGCTCACGCCGAAAATTTCCAAACGACTGCCCGGCGCACTGCTTGCAATTATCATTGTCACTGCGGTATCGTATTTCCTCGGCCAGGCCTTCGACTGGTTTGAGGTCGAGACCATCGGCGACCGCTTCGGTACAATGTCGACCGACATTCCCGCCCCTCACGGTTTCACTCTCAACATGGCCACAATCAACATGCTGCTGCCCTCGGCGTTCACAATCGCCGTACTGGGTGCCATCGAATCCCTGCTGTCGGCTACGGTGGCCGACGGTGTCACAGGCTCGCATACCAACAGCAACACCGAGCTGATAGGCCAGGGCATAGCCAACATCACAGTACCTTTCTTCGGAGGTATCCCCGTCACCGGCGCCATTGCCCGTACAATGACCAATATCACCAACGGCGGCCGCACACCCATGGCAGGCATCGTCCACGCCATGGTGCTGCTGCTGATATTCCTCTTCGCAATGCCGCTGATTAACTACGTGCCAATGGCATGTCTGGCAGCCGTACTTATGGTTGTTGCCTACAATATGAGCGGATGGCGCACAATAGTAGGAATTTTCCACTCGCCCAAGAGCGATATATCGGTGCTGCTTGTCACCTTTTTCCTCACAGTGATTTTCGACCTTACAATCGCCATAGAAATCGGCCTTCTGCTCGCCATAGTCCTCTTCCTGCGCCGCGTGACAGAGAATACCGAAATCAAAGTCTACTCCGAGCAGCTCGACGTAGCCGAAGGCACCGACCTCTCACAGCACGAAGAGCTCAATCTGCAGCCCGGCGTGAGCGTTTACGAAATCGACGGTCCCTTCTTCTTCGGCGTAGCAACCAAATTCGACGAAGTGATGCGTTCGGCAATGCGCGAGACTCCACTGGTGCGCATTATCCGTATGCGTAAGGTATCGTTCATCGATGCCACCGGTCTCCACAACCTCGAGATTCTCATCAAATCGTCGCAGGCCGAAGGCATACATGTGGTGCTCTCGGGTGTCAAGCCCAATGTGCGCACAGTGCTCGAGCATGCCGGCATCGACAACCTCATCGGAGCCGACCACATATGCGACCACATCACCGGCGCGGTACGCATGGCAAATGCTGTGGCCGCCGAAATCAGGCGCACCGGCCGATAAACACTCCTGTTCAGAATTCGATTCAAGCCTTGTCCGTCATTTGGCAGACAAGGCTTTATACATATTTGAGCATGCGTCTTCAAGCAGGTCAAGCACCAGTTCAAAGCCTTCGGCTCCTTCGTAATAGGGGTCGGGCACATGGTCGTAGCGTGTTTCCCTGTCGCCGAACCACTCGCTCATCTGCATGATTTTATCCTCTGCCTCGGGAGTAGGAGCGAGACGCCGCAGATTGCGTTCGTTGGATGCGTCCATGGCGATTATGATATCGAAATCGTCAAAATCAGCTTCCTTGATTTGCCTGCAACGGTGAGTGAGATTAAGTCCGCGGCGCTGCGCATGCGTACGCATGCGGTAGTCAGGCAAATCACCTATATGATAGTCGCCGGTGCCCGCAGAATCAATAATCCAGCGCGATTCGTCGCCATTTTTCTTCACTACATCTTTCATTATTCCCTCGGCAGCCGGACTGCGGCATATATTGCCCAGGCAGACAAAAAGGACGCGTATTGTTTTCTTGTCACACAATCCGGATAGATATTTATTATGCGTTTTCTTATGCATCGTATAAAGATTTGGGAATATTTCGGTTATTGTATTTTTGGAATGTAAAGTTATGAAATAATCCGGCAAGAAAAGGACAAAAGTGCAATGCTGGAACGGATATTGGTACAGTTCATTATGTTGTTAACATATATTAACATATAATATGGCTCTTTTACAACTAATTTGTATACTTTTGCGCAAAATAACTCAATTTTTTAACCAACTATTATTTCTAATACATGAAGAATTATTACTTCGCAGGATGTCTGCTTCTTGCTGCGGCTGCCGTTCAATCGGCTCAGGCAGAGGTGACATACACATGTACCGCCGGAAAGAATTTCGGGCAAAACGAGGGCATCGACAAGATGTTTGACAACAATACCGGCACAAAATATTGCGGAGGTGCCGGCGATGACTGCTGGGCTCTTGTAACCGCATCCGAGCCCGTGTATGTTCGTGCATACGAGACTACCACTGCCAACGACAATAAAGAATCCGGCGGCCGTTGTGCACGTCATTGGGCGTTGTACGGCACTAACGATGAAGCGGTAGCTGCCGATGCAAATTCCGAGGGCTGGGTAACTCTTTCCGACCTTGACAACAATCCCTGGCCTGCAGATTTGATTCCGAAGGAGAATTTTTATACTCAGCGCTTCTATTGCGATAAAAATACCGTAGGAACCGCCTACAAGTATTTCAAGCTGCATATAAAGGGGGGCGATAATCTTGTGCAGCTGTCAGAATTCAAAATTCTTGGCGAGACCACACCTATCATAACATACGACTGGGTAGAAGAATTATCTGCTCCCGGCTCCAATAAAGCTGTAGACTGGAGCATGAAGGCAAAATGGGAAAAAAACGATGGCGGTCCACTGGCAGGAAAATCGCTTGTGATTAAAACAAGCGATGACAAAGCTCACTCCGTGATTAAATACTCGCTTACAACCCATGACGACAATGTAAGCCCTAACCGTGCCCCCAAGACATGGAAAGTGGAAGGCTCGGAAGACGCGAACCAATGGGTAACAATTGATGAAGTGACCGAAGGTGACCCGATTACGAACGAAAGAGTAAAGACCTTTGACTTCACACCGAGCAATACAAAAACAGCCTGCAAATACATCAAGCTGACGCTCACTTCAATGAAAGGCGACGGCTATCAGCAGTTGGGCGAATTCCATATCGTAGCAGCACCAGAGGCTCACGAACACAGCTGGGAAAAGACCGACGAACACATAGCCGCCACTTGCGTTGAGGCCGGCGGCGATGTGCACATCTGCACTGTCTGCGGAGCAAAGAAACTTGTGATAACCGAGCCTGCAACAGGCAAGCATAATTACATCGAGTCGGCTGAGCACGACCACAAAAATTGCAGCGTCTGCGGCACTCCCGATTTGTCGTACATGAGCGATGTCGAAGGTTTCTATCAGCCCACTACGCTCAACCACTTCGTATGGCTTGCCGAGATGATTCAGTTCAACGAAAACGTCAATATCCGTCTGACTGAAGATGTAGATTTAACCGGCTTTGCCGGATTCGGCAATGGCGAAGATATTGTGCCCTTCAAGGGTGAATTCGACGGCAAAGGCCACTGGCTGAAGAATCTGAAAATCGATGTCACTGATGTGAAGAACGTCGGTCTCTTCGGCAAACTGGAAGGCGCCAATATTCACGACCTCGGCATCGAAAATGCATATGTCAAATCCAACAAACCCAATGTAGGTGTTCTGGCCGGCACTGCAAAAGATGTCACCGTCAACCGCGTTGCAGTGACAGGCAGCGAGAGCAGTGCAAACGGTTATGACCACGTCGCAGCTATTCTCGGTGACGTAGAGGGCAACTCGACTGTAAGCAACTGTATGTCGGACATCACAGTACACTCTACGGATTATCAGGCCGGCGGCCTCATAGGCACAACGAGAGGCATAACACTCGAGAACAGCCTCTTCACAGGCAAAGTTCTTAATGACAAAAACAACGCCGGCGGTCTGGTAGCCCTCATCGACAGCGAGGCTAATCCTACCATAATCCGTAACAACATTTCCGCAGCAACACTCCTGAAAGCCAACAATGACGGACAGAAACCTATAATAAATACCGGTGACCGCACAGCGACATATGTAAACAACCGCGTTGCCGCCAGCCAGCTCTATCAGAAAGAAGATGCTGAACCCACTACAAAAAAATGGACTAACGCAGATGACGAAACCGGTCTGACAACCGCAGACCGCGACATGAAGTGCCTGAGCTTCTATACCGAGACAATGGGCTGGGATATGGAAAAGGACTGGAAATTCATCGAAGCAGGCATGTACCCTGTACTTGTCTGGATGGCCGGAGAAGCCGGCAGCCAGACTGTAAGCGTTCCCGAAACCCGCTATGCCACAGCAGTAGCAGAGGCAGAGCTCAACATCCCCGAAGAGGGTGTGGAAGTTTACGCAGTTCTCGTTGCTGCAACAGAGGATACACCTGAAGTCGCAACTGCTGAAAACGCAGACGCCGTTCAGGCCGCAGACAAAGACCTTACCCTCGTTAAATTAACAGGCGTTATTCCCGCCAATACTCCCGTCCTTGTCAAGGCAGCCAAAGGCGACTACACATTCAGCCACCATGTAGAATACGGTGAAAACGTAGCCGAGAATCATCTCGCCGCTGCCGCAGAAGATGTCACAGCCGACGGCACACACTACACACTGAAAGTAGCTGACAAGAAAGTTGGCTTCGCCCGTGTATCCAATGGCGAAACTGTCCCCGCAGGCAGTGTCTACCTCACTGTCCCCGCATCTTCGACCAAAGACTTCTATACACTCTACAACGGCACCCAGACCGGTGTTGAAAATGTAGCAGTACCCACAGAGGAAGGAGCCGAAACCATTTATAACGTTGCCGGCCAGCGTCTCAACAGAATGCAGAAAGGCATCAACATCGTAAACGGCAAGAAGATACTGAAATAACAGTCCGACGGTATTCCGTCACTGAATGAACTGCGCCCCGGAAGTTTTTGACAGGACTTTCGGGGCGCTTATTTTTAAATAGCTTCGCTGAAGCTCAGCACAAGGGGACAAAAAGAAGTGTAGCTGATGTGACGGATGCCGCTGCCGGCACTATTCAATTTGATAATTTTTATTTTGCCGAACGGAGTATTTAGCGTACCTTTGCAGGGTAAAAGCAAAAATAGTACATTCATATATGATAAACCGTAGTTTAATAAGAATTAAGGCAATTCAGATTCTCTACTCTTATCTCCTGACGCGCAACGACTTCAAACTCGAAGTACCTCCTGCAGCCGGCGACTCGCGCGACCGTGTTTTCGCATACTCGGTTTATCTCGACCTCATCATACTTATCCTCCGACTTTCAGGAGTGCCTACAGTGCCCGGTATCCGCAGAATAGGCGAGCCGGATGCAGTGCTGCAGAAAAACCGCGTTGCAAAAGCGCTTCGCGACGATTCTGCCGTAACTGCTATGCTTGCAAAAAACCGCGAGCGCATCAACAAATTCGATTCAAGCTATCCCGAAATACTTGCAGCAATCACATCATCGGCCGTCTACGAAGACTATCGCCGCAAGCGCAAGGTCGACATGGCCGATGACGTCAATTTCTGGAAGACAGTATTCAGCACAATCATCCGCAAGCACAAAGGAGTGGAACGCGTGCTGCGCCGCGATGAAGAATTCTCGCACCTGGGCTTCGACAACGGCGTGAAAATGTTTGTCGACACCCTCGCTTCATTCGACGATACCCGTGCCACATATACAAAGGCCCGCAAGGAGCTTGACAAATCTCTCTCTCTCGCATATACGCTCTACCACTCTCTGCTCCTCATACCCCTGCGCCTCACAGAACTGCAGGCACGCCGCATCGACGCCAACAAGAACAAGTATCTGCCGACTTACGAAGACCTCAACCCCGACATGAGACTGGTGAACAATCTCTTTGTCGAAGCTCTCGGCAAATGCGAGTCTCTTATGGCATATGCCGACGATAATGCCGATACGGACCCCGCCAACTGGCGCGACGGCGACCTTATGCTTAACTCGCTCCTTGATACCATCCTCGCCTCGGATTTGTACAAGAAGTATATGGAGACTCCTGCAGGCAGCTTCGCGACCGACGCCGATTTCTGGCGCGAGGTGATGCGGAACATCATCATTCCTTCCGACGAACTGGCAGAAGCACTCGAATCAAAGTCGGTGTTCTGGAACGACGACCTGCCAATAATGAGCACTTTTGTACTCAAGACTATCCGTCGCTCCTATGCTGCCCCGACAGCCGAAGGAGAAGAGCCCGACAACGGCAACGACAAGCCACAGACTACAGGCACCATACAGCTTCTGCCCAAATTCATGAACCATGACGATGAAGTTTTCGGCGCACAGTTGTTTGAATATGTAGTCAAGGACCGCGAGACCTACCGCTCCTATATCGACAGCTTCATCGACACAAAGCAATGGGATACCGAGCGACTCGCATTCATGGACATCGTGCTTATGATGACGGCAATCGCCGAACTCATCCATTATCCTTCGATTCCCGTGCCCGTCACACTCAACGAGTACATCGAAATCGCCAACGACTACAGCACTCCGCGCAGCGGACAATTCATCAACGGCATCCTTTACAATGTAATCAAGATGCTCAACGAAAAAGGTATAATCAACAAACAATAAACTATATACTGATTATTTATTATGATAAGCAATTTCATTCTTCTCGATGCAGCAGGCGGTGCAGCCGGCGGCGGCATGGGCAGCATTCTCATGATTGTCGCTCTCTTTGTTATTTTCTATTTCTTCATGATTCGTCCCCAGCAGAAACGTCAGAAAGAAATCAAGAAATTCCGCGAAGCCCTCAACAAAGGCAGCAAAATCGTTACTGCAGGCGGTATCTACGGAACAATCAAGGAAGTGCGCGACCTATATTTCATTGTTGAAATCAGCAACGGCGTCACTATCCGTGTCGACAAAGGCTCTGTATATCCCTCGGCAGAAGATGCCAATCAGGCTCAGCAGGCCGAACAGCAGAACAAATAAACCGGCCCACGTGCCTTCTCTCCCTTGATGTCTACCAAAGACAACATATTAAACCGCATACTCGTTGCATTGCGTTCGCCGCGCGGACGCGATGCAATGATGTTTATGGTGTTTGTCGTCATATCCGCCATACTGTGGCTCGTTCTTTCGCTAAATGAGGAAGAGCAGTACGATGTGCGTATGCCGCTTAAAATAACACATGTGCCCGACTCGGTGACACTCATTACCGACGGACCTCCCGCACTCAGCGCGAGCCTTACAGCAAAAGGCACGCAACTGCTGAAAATGAACCTCGGCCGCACACCTACAGTGAATGTCGACTACCGTATATTCCGTAGCGGCAACTGCATGCATGTGTCGGCAGCCGACCTCAAGGGCCTTGTACGCCAGGCATCGGGCGGCTCGCAGGTGAGCGTGGTTTTCCCCGATACGCTCCACATACCATTCACCACTCATCAAGGCTTCAAACTTCCTGTAGCCATTGACTACCGTGTCACAGCCGGTCCGCAGGCCTCACTGACAGGCGCACCACGTCTTTCCACCGACTCTGTAAAAGTATATATGGCCAACAATGCGCTCCCCGACCGTTTCGATGCAGTCACCACAGAACCGGTCCGCATTCTCGGACTCGACAAGACAACCACCCAGAGAGTCAAACTCACAGGGCCCAGGAACAGTCGCATAGTACCCGACAGCATTGATGTCACTTTTGAAGTGGAACCTCTGATTTTCAAGAGTCGCAAGGTGGTGATTGAACCGGTCAACGTGCCCAGAAACGTGAAGCTTATCACATTCCCCGCTCAGATTGACGTATTCTACATGATACCTGTAAGCGAATATCACAAGGGGCGTGCCCAGTTCCGAGTTGTGGCCGATTACCGTACTCTCTCCCAGTCGTCTGGCAAAGTAAAGCTTTCGCTCCGCGATGTAGGCGACAAACTACAGAATGTGCACCTCTCGGCCGACAGCGCCGAATATATCATCGAACGGCACCACGTTGAGCACAACTGACCTTACACTCACAGCTATAACCGGCGGCATAGGCAGCGGCAAATCGGTAGTAAGCCGCATACTGCGTGTGCTCGAATATCCTGTATACGACTGCGACAGCCGGGCGAAAGCGCTCATGGATGCCGATGTAATTATCAAACAACAGATTATCCATGACATTGACCGCGAGACAATCGCGGCCGACGGCACTATCGACAGACGTCGGCTCGCCTCTATAGTTTTTGCCGATGCCGAAAAACTTGCTGCGCTGAATGCGATTGTCCACTCCGCAGTAAGGCTCGACATACAGCGCTGGGCCGAAGACTGCGGCAACAGCCATGCCTTTGTAGAGACAGCCATTCTCTTCCAGAGCGGACTGAACGAGACCGTGACAGATGAATGGAGAGTATCTGCCCCTGCCGGAATCCGCATCGAGCGCGTGATGAAACGCAATTCCATAGCCCGTGCGGAAGTTGAGGCGCGCATGGCGGCACAGGCATTCAGCCCGTCGCCGGAAATGCGCATACCGCCGCTTCATGAAATCATAAATGACGGGTGCCACGCCGTGCTGCCGCAGATTCAAACTCTTCTCAAACAATACTGAACTATGTCAGACATGATAAACGGCGCGAGCAATCCGTTGAGCAAGCGCTATACACCCGAAAACATCAGTCATCTCGCCCCCGATGAAGTATTTGTGTTCGGCAGCAACCTTGCCGGAATGCACGGAGGCGGCGCTGCGCGCACGGCGCTTCTCCATTTCGGTGCAATCATGGGCAAGGGGACAGGCCTACAAGGACAAAGCTACGCCATACCCACAATGCAAGGCCCTCCGGAAACCATAAAGCCTTATGTCGACGATTTCATCAGATATGCCGAAGAACACCCTTCGCTGACATTTCTTGTGACACGCATCGGCTGCGGCATAGCCGGTTTCGACGATGCCGAAATAGCTCCGCTGTTCGCCGACGCGACAAAACTGAATAACGTAGTTCTGCCCAAAAGTTTTTGGGATTATCTCGTCTGACCCGTCCGCGACAGACATCTTATGCAGACAAAAAAGCAAACGTTCTTTCTCAAACGTATTTTAGCTCCGCAAACCATACAAACACACAATTAGACCCTGCTATTTTACAGCAATCGTTCTAAAATAATACACATATTTGGAACAAACAACTAAAACGATGTAACTTTGCAAACAGAAAAGGCTCCAGTTATGTGAAACAATAACCGCACTTAATTCAGCAAGAGCCTTTCTTACAAAGAAAAATGAGCACAAAGCAATTACACTTCGATACACTTCAGGTACACGCCGGTCAGGAAGAAGCCGACAAAGCCACCGGCGCACGTGCTGTGCCTATTTATCAGACTGCCGCCTATGTTTTCAACAGCTCGCAGCATGCTGCCGACCGTTTTGCATTGCGCGACCCGGGCAACATATACAGCCGACTGACCAATCCTACCGAGGAAGTGCTGTCAAAGCGAATCGCTGCTCTCGAAGGAGGCACTGGCGCAGTGACGCTTGCCTCGGGAGCGGCCGCAGTGACCTACGCCCTCGAGAATGTTCTTGCGCCCGGCGACCATATCGTCGCCGGCGACAACCTATACGGAGGTTCATATAATCTCATCGTCAATAACCTGAGTGCCCGCGGGATTGAGCACACAATTGTAAATCTCAATGATACAGAAGCCCTCCGCAAGGCTATAAGGCCAAATACTAAAGTAGTTTACGGGGAGACATTCGGTAATCCAAACAGTGATGTGACCGACCTCGACACAATTGCCCGAATCGCCCACGAATACGGCGCGCTTTTCATTGTGGACAATACTTTCGGCACACCCTATCTTATCCGTCCGATTGAGCACGGAGCTGACGTGGTGGTGCACTCGGCTACCAAATTCATCGGAGGACACGGCTCGGCTCTGGGCGGCATCATTGTCGACGGCGGCCATTTCGACTACTTCAAATGGCCCGGGCGCTTCCCCACTCTTACAGAACCCGACCCGAACTATCACGGAGCGATTTTCGCCAAAGTCTCGCCCAAGGCGGCTTTCGCCGACCGCGTACGTGCCGTAGTGCTCCGCGACGAAGGAGCATGCATCTCGCCTTTCAACGCTTTCCTGCTGCTTCAGGGTCTCGAGACATTGTCGCTGCGTGTGGAGCGTCATGTATCGAACACCCTGAAAGTAGTCGATTATCTGAGCAAGCATGCCAAGGTGAAGAGCGTAAGCCACCCTGCCGTGCCGGCTCACCGCGACCACAAACTTTATAAAAAATATTTCCCCAACGGCGGCGGCAGTATCTTCACTCTTGAAATCAACGGCGACAAGGAAGCCGCATGGCGCTTCTGCGACAATCTGAAGCTCTTCTCTTTGCTCGCCAACGTGGCCGACGCGAAGAGCCTCGTCATTCACCCGGCATCGACAACACACTCGCAGATGAACGAGCAGGAACTGGCCGAAGCCCACATCACGCCCTCCACAATACGCCTCAGTATCGGCATCGAGCATCCCGATGACCTGATTGACGACCTGGCCGCAGCCCTTGATAAAGTTTAACCGAAAAGAATTCACACATAGTTCAATATATATCATCCCAATGAAGGAGAGTGTAGCGACTTTTCTGGCATCAGACCATCCGACAGCCTTCTCGTTCGAGATATTGCCCCCGCTCCGCGGCAAAAGCATAGAAAGCACCTATGCCGACATAGAGCGGCTGATGGAGTTCGCGCCCGCGTACATAAACATCACCACCCATCGCAATGAAGTGTCGTACATCGACATGGGCGGTGGTGTTTTCCGCGAGGTCACCTCACAGCGGCGCCCCGGAACCGTGGCCATAGCCGCTGTAATCCGCGAACGCTTCGGTGTCAGACCCGTGCCACACCTCATCTGCGGTGAATACCGGCGCCGGGAAATCGAAGACCAGCTCATCGATTTGTCGTATCTCGGCATCACCGATTTGCTTGTGCTCCGCGGCGACCGCGCACGCACATCCCCGACCTTCACCACCGGCGCCGACGGCCATGAACATGCTTCAAGCCTCGCCGCCCAGGTGGTTGATTTCAACAAAGGCAACATGCTCGACGGCACTGTCGGCGAGCCCGTCTTTCCGCCTTTCACATTCGGCGTAGCCGGGTATCCCGAAAAACACGAGGAGGCCATGAACTCATGCCACGACCTGCAGAATCTCAAGGCTAAGGTCGATGCCGGTGCCTCGTATGTGGTGACACAGATGTTTTTCGACAACAACAAGTACTTCGACTTTGTGCGTCGGGCCCGTGAGGCCGGCATAACAGTGCCTATAATCCCGGGCATAAAACCTCTCACCTCAATGCGCCAGCTCTCGCTGATTCCAAGAACATTCCACATAGACATTCCGGCAGAGCTGGCCGACAATCTGCTGCGCTGCACCTCGAATGAGGAAGTGCGCGAAGTTGGTGTTGACTGGGGAATACGTCAGGCACGCGAACTCCGCGAAGCAGGAGTGCCGAGCATCCACTTCTATTCGATGCATGCCACATCAAGCGTGGCAAGAATTGCAAAAGCCGTTTATTGAAAATAAATGACAGTAAAAAAGAAAACTCCCGAAAGCGAGGCCTTTCTGAAGGCGCTCGCAGACCGCATTCTGATTCTCGATGGCTCTACGGGCGTCGAATTCCAGCGTCTCGGACTGAGCGAAAGCGATGTGCGCGGACGCCGTTTTATTACCCATACGCGTCCGTTAGCAGCAAACTTCGACATAATGTGTCTTTCGCGCCCCGACCTCGTGACCCGTATTCACGACAGCTATCTTGAGGCCGGAGCAGACATAATAGAGACAAATACTTTCAATTCCAATCGCCTGTCGCAAAGCGAATACGGCACGGAAAGCCTTGTGCGTGAGATGAACCGTGCCGGAGCGGCCATAGCACGGCGCGAGGCAGACCGCCACACACGGCAGAACCCCTCCAAACCTCGTTTTGTTGCCGGTTCGATGGGCCCGACAGCACTGTCGGCATCCTTGCCTACCGACGTAAACGACACCACACTGCGTGCCGTCGATTTCGAGACGCTCGCCGATGCCTATTTCACACAGGCTGCCGGGCTTATTGAAGGCGGCGCCGATTTTCTGCTGATTGAGACAGCATTCGACCTCATCAACGCCAAAGCCGCCGCCGAAGGCGCACGCCGCGCCATGGACGAACTCGGCACAGACATTCCGCTCGTTTTCTCTTTTACAGTAAGCGATGCATCAGGTCGAATTCTGTCGGGCCAAACTCCCGAAGCCATTCTTGCAGCTATAGCACCGTATGCTCCGGCGGCACTGGGCTTCAATTGTTCCGCCGGACCGGAAAACCTCGCTGCCACAGTGCGTGATTTTGCATCGCGGTCGCCGTTTCCGCTTATATTCTACCCCAACGCAGGCCTGCCCGACCGCATGGGCCGCTATACGCTCGATGCCGAAGCTTTCGCCAAGGCTATCCGTCCCCTGCTCGAAGAAGGATGTCTCAACATCGTCGGAGGCTGTTGTGGGACGGGTCCGGCGCATATTGCCGCCCTCTCCGCAGAGGCCTCAGTCTACACCGACCGACCTCGCCGTTGTCCCGACTCGTCTCAGGTTCCGTGGCTCGCGGGGCTTGAGGCATTCTACGACAACCGCGGATTTATCAATGTCGGCGAGAGGTGCAATGTGGCCGGAAGCCGCAAATTTCTGCGTCTTATAAAGGAAAACAACATTGACGAAGCACTCGCAATCGCACGTAAACAAGTCGATGACGGGGCCATGCTTCTCGACATAAACATGGACGACGGAATGCTCGACGCACGCGCCGAGATGTCGCGCTTTCTGCGTGCGCTCGGTTCCGACCCGGTGCCAGCATCAGTTCCATGGATGATTGATTCGTCAGATTTCGCGGTGATTGAAGAAGCTCTGCGGAATACCGGAGGCCGTGCCGTTGTCAACTCGATATCGCTCAAACACGGCGAAAAGGAATTTCTGCGCCAGGCCGACATAATACGCCGCTACGGAGCCGCGGTGGTGGTGATGCTCTTCGACGAAAACGGACAGGCCGACACCCTCGAACGCAAGAAAGAAGTTGCCGGACGCGCCATCCGCCTTCTCACTGACAGATGCGGATATGAGCGTCGTGACATAATCATAGACCCGAATGTGCTCACCATAGCCACAGGCATGCCCGAGCACGACGCATATGCCTTGTGGTTTATCGAGGCGGTAAAGTGGATAAACGATACATTCCCCGGAGTAAAGACGAGCGGCGGTGTCAGCAATCTCTCGTTCTCATTCCGCGGAAACAATCCGCTGCGCCAGTCGATGCACGCGGTGTTCCTCTATCACGCCATACATGCCGGTCTGAGCATGGGAATCGTGGACCCGGGCACAAAAGTCACTTACTCCGACATAGAGCCGTCGCTTCTCGAAAAAATAGAGAACGCCATACTCTGCCGCAATGCCGACGCAGGCAACGAACTCGCAGCCGTCGCAACCGAATTCCTCAAGGAAGCCGAAGCAAAGACAACCACCAGCACCACAGACGGAAGCAAGGATATTCCTGTGCAGCAACGGCTTATCAATGCGCTGAAACACGGCGATGACTCTCATTTAGGCGAAGACATCCCCGAGGCTGTCGCCGTATGCGGCAATGCGAACGCCGTAGTAGAAACCGTGCTCATGAAGGGCATGGAGGAAGTGGGCAGGCTCTTCGAGACCGGCAAAATGTTCCTTCCGCAGGTAGTAAAAAGCGCACGCACAATGCACCGTGCCGTCGAGTATCTGAAACCTTTCCTTGAAGGAGACGATACAAAACCCAGAACTCGCAAAGGACTCGGAGTGATTGCAACCGTGAAGGGCGACGTACACGACATAGGCAAAAATATAGCTGCCGTTGTACTCCGCTGCAACAACTATGAAATCGTAGACCTCGGCGTACAGGTCGACGCCCCGGCAATCATAGAAGCCGTACGCAAACACAAACCCGACTTCATAGCCCTGAGCGGTCTGATTTCACCCTCGCTCGAGGAAATGGCGAAAATCCTCGAAGCGCTGCGAAACGAGGGAATCGACGTGCCGGCACTCGTTGGCGGAGCGGCCACTTCGGAAATCCATACGGCGCTGCGCCTCGCGCCGGCATATGCGCCTGGCCTCGTCGTGCGTGTAGCCGATGCGTCGCAGGACCCGCTCATCGCAAGCCGTTTGGCAAAGGACTTCGATGCCGAGGCCAAAGCTATCAGGCAGCGGCAGCAGGAGCGCGTAAAACAGTATGAGGCCGAATCGGCAAAAGCCTCCGGAGGAACCGCGGCAATTTCCGCACCTTCTGTCGACTGGGCGGCCGAACCACGGCCCGTGCCCTCATTCACGGGCATACGCACTCTTGAGCCTATTCCGCTGAATGAAATCGTGCCCTACATCAACTGGATTTATTTCTACAACTGCTGGAAGGTACACCCCGACAGAGAGGAAGCGGCTCATCTCAAAGCCGATGCCGACGCACTTCTCAACCGATATGTCACGTCAGGAGCCACTATGCTCGCACAGGTGGCTTTCTACAAGGCTTATTCCACCGGCGACTCCATTGTGGCAAACGGCATCGAAGTCCCCGTACCGCGGCAAAAGCCTTCGGCAAACCGTGATACATGTCTTTCACTCGCCGACTATATTGCCCCGAAGGAATATGAGGATTACATCGGGTGTTTCACCGTGACTATCGGGCCAGAACTGCGAAAAGCCCTCCCTGCCGATGATGAATACGAACAGCTGCTGCACCAGTCCGTCTGCGACCGCCTCGCAGAGGCCACATCCGAATATCTGCACCGCCTTGTACGCGTGAAGCTATGGGGTTACGCAGCCGACGAACCGCTCGATTTCGAGGCAATACGCAAAGCCCGTTACCGTGGCATACGTCCGGCCGTAGGCTACCCCTCGCTGCCCGACCAGCGCCTCATGCACACCCTCATGCGGCTGCTGAGGCCCGAAGAGCTGAACATAGGCATCACCGAAAACGGTGCCCTTATTCCCTCGTCGACAGTCGCGGCATTCTACTTCGCATCGCCGCGTGCACGGTACTTTTCAGTATAAAAAACGGCAAAAAAGCGGCTTTAAGAAAATTTATTTGTCAACTTTCAAAAAAATTATTACCTTTGCAGTCGCTTAGCCAATCGGGGTGTAGCACAGTTGGCAGCGCGCCACGTTC